>DASVWD010000229.1 GCA_036389795.1 Longimicrobium sp. | reverse complement strand
GGGTCTGACTCAGGAACGGGCTCTCTCGCACCAATGAGCTTACCGACCTCTTTGCCGACGCCACCCGCCCAATTTATGCTCCCACACCCGTTTCATCCTCCCTGGTCGCGCGCAGCGCGGTGGTAGACTCAGGATGACATCCGCTTCGTAGAGGACTCGAGATGCAAGGCGAGCTGCTGGCGATCTGGATCAAGCGGGCCCACCGCGGGCCGATGGACCCGGTGCCGTCCGCGGAGCTGGTGGCGGGGCGCGGGCTGGTGGGCAACGCCGACCAGGGCCGCAGGCGCCAGGTCACGCTCATCGAGCAGGAGAAGTGGGAGGAGCTGATGGACCAGCTCGGCGCCGACGCGCCGCCCTCCGCCCGGCGCGCCAACCTCCTGCTGCGCGGCGTGCGCCTGGAGCACACGCGCGGGCGGGTGCTGCGCGTGGGCCCCTGCCGGCTGCGCATCTGGGGCGAGACCCGGCCGTGCGAGCGGATGGACGAGGCCGTCCCCGGCCTGCGCCGGGCGATGGACCCGCACTGGGGCGGCGGCGCCTTCGCCGAGGTGCTCGACGACGGCACCATCCGCGTCGGCGACGCCGCGGCGTGGGAGGATTGATCCGGGTCAGCGGGCGCCCGCCGAGTCGGCCGCGCGCAGGAACCCCCGGACGGCGCGCAGCATCGCCTCCGGGTTGTCCCAGGTGGTGATGTGCGCGGCGCCGGGGATCACCTCGACCCGGGCACCGGGCGTGAGCGCGGCCTGCCGCCGGACCGTCTCCGGGTCCGCCTCGTCGAACTCGCCCACCGTGAAGAGCACGGGCACCCGCGCCGTCGCGAGCTGCGGGACGGCGTTGTACGTCTTGAGCGTGCCCGTGATGGTGAACTCGCTCGGCCCCTGCATGTAGTTGTAGATCCCCTGGTTGAACGACGCGAACGAGCTGTCGAGGTCGGCCTGCACCGGGCGGCGGAAGACGTACTTCCCGTAGAACTCGTTCATCGCGCTCTGGTAGTCGGGGGCGTCGAACTTCCCCTCGGCCTCGCGCACCCGGATGGCGCGCTGCGCGGAGTCGGAGAGCGTGCCGACCAGCCTGCGCGCGTTCCGCTCCCACGCCGGGATGTCGAGCGCCGGGCTGCCCAGCACCAGGCTGGCCACGTGCTCCGGGTGGGCGCGGTAGTACTCCCAGGCGAGGATCGTCCCCCAGGAGTGCCCGAGGAGGTGGACCCGGTCGTAGCCGAGGCTCGCGCGCAGCGAATCGAGCTCGTTCACGAAGTGCGCGATCGTGAACGCCGTCGTGTCGCTGATCGTGTCCGACTTGCCGCTGCCGAGCTGATCGTAGCGGATCACCGGGCGGTCGTCCCCGAGCGCTTCGAGCGGCTTGAGGTAGTAGCTGTTGAGCCCCGGTCCGCCGTGGAGCAGGATCACCGGCGTCCCGCCGCCGCTCCCGCTCTTCCGGTACCAGATCCGCCCGCCCGGCACGGGCAGGTACGCCTCGGCGGCGGCGGACGCGGACGCGGCCGCGCGGGTGCCCGCCGCGCCGGCGTCCGCGCCCGGCGCGGGCTTCTTCTCGCTGCACCCGGTGGCGGCGAGCGCCAGGGCGAGTGGACCGATCCAGGGATTGCGCATGGGGCTGGTTCGCGGATGAAGGTAGGCGACGAGCGCGAGCGGTCCTCCGCGCGCTGAACGGATACGATACGGCGGGGATTCCGGAACGGATTGCCGGTCCCGGCCGGTCAGGCGGGCGATGCCGCCGCGCCGACCTCGATCGCGGCGGCGCCGAGGAGATTGCCGATCTCGTCGAAGAGGCGGTCGCAGCCCTGAGGCAGGAGGTCGGGCTCGAACGGCGTGACGGTGACCAGCATCCGGTCGCCGGCGAACCGGTGCGACCAGGCGGCGACGGCGCGGCCGCCCCGCAGGACCAGCGGGTTGCCGTCTCCCGACGTGGCCCCGGCGCCTCCCGTCTTCGCCTTGCTGTAGGCGAACCCCAGGTGCGCGTCGTCCACGAAGCGCCGCCGGCCGTCGGGCGCGTACCCCATCGTGTACATGTCCCACTTGGGGACGACGGCGACCGCTTCGGGGTCGAGCGGCTCCGCGACAACGAAGGCCGCCTCGTCGTCCGCCGGGAGCAGCAGCCCGCCGCCGACGTCCACCGTCTCCACGCCCGCCAGCGCCTCCGCCGCGCGCTTCTGCGTGGTCCCGCACCACCAGGCGAAGTCCTTCACCCGCGCCGGCCCGAAGGCGCGCAGGTACTCCCCCGCCAGCCACTCGAGCGACTGCAGCGGGTCCGGCTCTTCCAGCGGGCGGCCCAGCCACGCCTCGGCGGAGACGTAGCGAAGCACGTCGGTGCGCAGGGTGGAGCCCAGGCGCAGCACCAGCCCCTCGTACGCCATGAGGCGCAGCGCCGTCAGCAGGCTGGAGCCCATCCCGAACGCCTGCTGCGCCTCGGCCGGGGTCATCGGCTCGCGCAGCAGCTCGCGCATGCGCTCCTTCAGCCGCGCGTACTCGTCCCAGTCCAGCCCCGCATAGCGCAGGCTCCCCGCGAGCTTCTGCACCGGCATCCGCGTGGCGGCGAAGATGCGCGGCGCCGTGTCGGCCGGGAGCAGGTGGATGGAGCCGCGCATGGCGGAGAGCCGCACCACCTCGCGCCGCCGCTCCGCCTCGCCCAGCCAATCACCGTCGAACGAGCGGCTGCGGGCCAGCAGCGTGAGCGGCGCCGACGGGTGGCTGCTGTACACGGCTACGACGCCGCGCAGCGCCTCGGCGGGCCCGGCGGCGGGCCGGTCCAGGAGCTGGCGGCGGTAGCTCCAGGCCCGCAACCGCTGCAACAACTCGGGGGATTCGCTCACGAGACCATCGGCGGGTGAGCGTCAGCTGGAATCGAACCTTCTGTCGGCGCGGAGACGGCCTCCGCGCCGGGGCCGGCGTCGAGGGGCACCAGGTCGCAGAACGCGAACCGCTCGGCCCGCAGCACCACCTCGCCCACGCGGTAGCGCACCGGCCGGCGGAAGCCCGGCCCCGCGGAGACGAAGGTGTGGAACTCGCCCCGCTCGCCGCACGGGTCGATCCCCGCGGGGAGCTCCGCGAGCAGCGCCGCGTCGTAGCCGCGCCCGGCGAACGCGGCGGGGAGCGCCCGGGTGTCCACGCACACCAGCCGCGCGGCGAACCCGATCTCCAGCACCTCCCGGGCGAGCGCATCCGTCGGCTCGCCCCAGAGCGGGAAGAGCGCGCCGAAGCCCAGCGCCGCCACCTGCTCCTCGCGGTAGCGGCGCACGTCCTCCAGGAAGATGTCGCCAAACGCCAGCCGCCGCACGGCGGGGAGCCGCTCCCGCAGCCGGCCGAGCGCTGCGGCCATCGCCGCCTCGTACGCCTGGTTGGAGCTCTCCGGCGGGATGGTGACCTCGTGCACCGGCAGGCCGAGCGCGGCGGCCTGCGCCTGGAGGAGGGCGCGGCGGACGCCGTGGACGCTCACCCGGTCGTAGCCGGCGGTCACGGTGGTGAGCAGGGCGACGACTTCGAGGCCGGGATCGGAGCGCAGCCGCGCCAGGGCGAGCGCGCTGTCCTTGCCTCCGCTCCAGCTCAGGACGATCGGCTCAGGGATCATGGGCATGCAGCGGGACGGGCGCCGCCCAGGCGCGGATGAAGTCCGTCTTCGCCTCCGAGTAGTCCACGCTGTCGCGCACGCGCGCGGCCAGGATCTCCCGCTTGCGGCGCTCGTAGGCGGCGCACAGCTCCGCCGAAGCGCGCAGCCGGTCCCGGAACGCGAGCAGCGCGGCCGCCTCCGGGTCGCCGGCCGCCACCACGTGCACGTGCAGGCGGTAGCGGCGGCCCGCCCGGGTGACGGCGCCGGTGCGCATCGGCCGCTCCTCGGGGAAGGGGTCGCGCCCCGTCTGGCGCTGGAAGCCGAGCGCCGCCAGCGCGTCGCGGGCCTCCGCCAGCCCGCCGGGCGGGTAAAGGAGCAGCAGGTCCACGATCCCCTTCCCCGCGAGCCCCGGAACGGCGGTGCTGCCGATGTGCTCGACGCGGCACGCCGGGAACGCCGCCTCGATGCACGCCGCGACGGCCTCCGCCACCGCGGCGGCCTCGGGATCGGACGGCAGGAATTCCGGGGGGCCCGGCTCGTACGGTTCGATCGGGAGTCCCACGCGCAGGCTCGGGCGTCGAAAGGAGACAGCGGCTCGGCTTCGCCCTAAGTAGCCGGGACCTCACGCGCGCGCAAGAGCGCAGATTCTCTGCTGACTCTGCTGCTCTGCGTGAGCCATTCAGGATCTTGCCACCCGGCCGCGAATCTGTATCTACAGGGAAATCCCTATCATCCAGCCCCGAAAGACCAGGAGCACCGCGGATGGAGACCATGCGGGCGGCGCGCTTCGACGGCGCGACCCGGCAGCTCAGCGTGCGGGACGTGCCGGTCCCCGCGCCCGGGCCCGGCGAGGTGCTGGTGCGGGTGCGCGCCTGCGGGATCTGCCTGTCGGACGTGCACCTGGTCGACGGCTCGCTGCGCCCCACGCTGGCGGAGCTCACCCCCGGGCACGAGGCCGCCGGCGTGATCGAGCGCGTGGGCGAGCGGGTGCCGCGCTGGACGCCGGGGCAGCGCGTGGTGATGGCGGGCGGGAAGGCATGCGGCGCGTGCCCGAGCTGCGCGCTCGGGCGCGGCGAGGGGGAGTGCCTGAAGTTCCAGATCATGGGCTTCGACTACGACGGCGCCTGGGCCGAGCTCGTCGTGGTCCCCCACACCAGCCTGAGCGCCGTCCCCGAGCACATCCCCTTCGAGCAGGCCGCCATCCTGGCCGACGCCGTCTCCACCCCGTACGCCGGCCTCGTCGACCGCGGGGGCTTGAGGCCGGGCGAGTCGGTGGGGCTGTGGGGGATCGGCGGGCTGGGCGTGCACGCGGTGCAGATCGCGCGGATGGCGGGCGCCGCGCTCGTCGTGGCCGTCGACCCGCTGCCGGCCGCGCGCGAGCGGGCGCTGGAGCGCGGCGCCGACCACGCACTCGACCCCGCCGTCGACGACGTGGTGGCCCGCGTGCACGAGCTCACCGGCGGCCGCAGGCTGGACCTGGCGGTGGACCTGGTGGGCGCCAACGCGGTGCTCGCGCAGGCCGCGGAGTGCGTGGGGCGCAACGGCCGGGTGGTGATGATCGGCCTCTCGCCGGAGCCGATCCGGCTGGGCCCGGGCGTGGGCTTCGGCGTGCGGTCGCAGTCGCTGCTGGGGCACCTGGGCTACCGCAAGCGCCACCTGGACCAGCTGGTGGACCTGGTCGCGCGCGGCCGCCTGGACGTGTCGCGCTCCGTCAGCGACGTCCTCCCGCTGGAAGACGTCGCGCGCGGCGTGGAGCGGCTGATGAGGAAGGAGGGGAACCCTATCCGGCTGGTGGTGCGGCCGTAGCCGTGAGTGCGGCCGATCTCACTTCCTGGACTGGGGCGTCGCCCGGTCCTCCACGGACTGCAGGTGACCGCGCACGGCGTCCAGCCCGCCGCGGCGGAAGACGCGCAGCAGCTGCTTGTACTTGTCGTCGAACCAGTAGCCCAGGTCGGACTGCCACAGCCGCTTCGCCAGCAGGTAGGTGAACATCGTCACCTGCCGGTCCTGCCGCGCCCGGTCTTCGGCCAGCCCGGGCTCCATCGGCTCCACCCGGTACGTCTCGGCCACCGGCACCACCAGCAGCTGCGCGTACGGCTCGCCGGGGCGGAAGACGTGCACGGCGCCCGGGGGCGGAGCGCGGAACACGGCGAAGAACTGCCGCGGCCAGAAGCGCTGCAGGTGCCCGGGAAGCGCCAGCGGCACCTCGCCCGACGCGTCCGTGAAGAAGCGGGGGTGCGGCCCCAGGCGGAGCGCGTACCCGGGAGGCGGCAGCAGGTCCAGCGCGGTGGCCATCCCGTAGTGCCCCGCGGCGAAGGCGCCGAACGGGTGCGGCAGCCCCGCCGCCTCCATCTCGGCGGCCACCTCGCCCTCGAAGCGGAGGGCGCCGTCCTGCACGTGGACCCGGCACTCGCTGCGGTACGGGTAGACCAGCTCCAGCCCGTACGTGGCGCCGTCCACGAACGGCTGGCAGTGCCACGGCTGCGCGGGCGCGCCGTCGCCGTGGGCCCGGGAAGGACCGGCCCACCCCGGGATCTCCAGCCGGATCGGGCGCGGCGGCGGCGCGCCGTACACCGTGCGGTAGCGCAGCTCGAGCGCGGGCGCGGCCGCGCGGACGTCGGGGTCCTCGGCGCCGGAGGGTTGCGGGTCGCTCATGTCGGGGGCGGAAGGAGACCGCGGGGGGACCGGGAGCCGGGTGACGATCTGCCTCACCCGGAACCGGGTGCAGCTGCGAGGACGGGAAGCTGGCGTGGACGGGGCCGCCGCGCCAGAGCCAGGGCCGGGTCAGCGGCGGCAGGAGCGCTGCTCATACCATTTTGCAGACAATCGTTCGGGATCGAGATCCGTAACCGAATGTCTCACACGGAGGAAACGGAGTTAACGGAGAACTGCGGGGGTTCTCCGTTGACTCCGTTAACTCCGTGTGAGGCTTTTCGCCCTTCGCCGGAGGATCGGCGGGCGCTTCACCGCTCGACGTCCGTCGCGCCCGCGGTGGGATGGAGGACGGGCCGGTACCCCGCCCGCAGCGCCTCGACCGTCGAGCGCGGGGTGAGCACCTCCACCGTCGCCGGCGGCCGCGCGACGCGGTCCGCGTAGCCGCCGGGGGTCCAGGTCAGGAGCGCGTCCCCGAGCACCAGGAACGGCCGCGGATCACCCGGAAGGGCGACGAACGCCCCGTCCGGCAGCGCGTCGAGCGGGGCCCGTTCGGGCGGGGCGGTGCGCTCCCGGTGGAGGACCTCGTCGACCGCCGTGGCGCTGGGCGTGCCGCCCGGCCCTCCGCCAGCGCCGCCGGCCGCCCAGGCGGCGAGGAACGCGCGGAACGCGGGGCGCCGGCACTCGGCGCACGGCCGGTGGCCGGCCGCGAGCGCCGTGGCCTCGTCCAGGAAGAACAGCTCCGTGTAGCACCCCGGCTGCATCACCGGCCGGCGGCGGCCCTTGAACTCCAGCTCGCAGACGATCCAGCGCTTCAGCTGCCACTCGCGGCGGATGCGCCCCGCCGCGTCGTGCAGGCAGCCGCGGTTGCCCATGAACGTGCCGCGCGCGTCCACGGCGACGAGCTCACCGCGCGGAGTCACCCGGTTCTGGCGAGGCATCCGGCGCCCCAGGGTGGATGGTTCGTCGGGTGTGCGCCTGTGACTTCGCCGTGCTTTACCAGTCGCCCGGCGCCCCGGTCTCCAACGAAAGCCGGTGAATCAGTGCGTTCACCGTCGATGCCGGCCGCTGTCTGCGCCTACGGCAAACACCCCCCCGCACCACGCGTGCAGGGGGGACGAGAACACCGCGCCCCGCTGCTCAGCGGGGCGACGACGGAGCGCTCCCGCCGCCGGTGCGCGGGGCCGCTCGCTCCTGCATCGCCGGCACCTCCAGGCGCACCGTGCGGTCTCCGCGCAGGCGCACCTCGCGGCTGGGGGCGCCCTCCGCGGGCTGCCCGCCGCAGGCCGCCGCCAGCGTCACCAGGGGCGAGCGCGGCGTGGTGATGCTGAAGGTGCGCTCCGCCCCGGCCGGGACCTCGCCCAGCCCGCGAGGCCCGTCCACGCCCTCGGCGTCGTACGAGAGGGTGCACGGCTCGCCCGCCGTGTTGGCCACCGTGACGGCGTACGTGGTCCCCGGCTGGACCCACGGCGTCGCGCAGGCGGCCAGGCCCGCCAGCGTGGCGAGCACGAACAGTGGCATCGGACGCATCGGCTTCTCCTTGCGAGGGGTGGTCCCGCCAAACGCCAACCGTCGGCCCCGCGGCTGCAAAGTCGGTTCCGCGACGCGCGACGGCCGTTCAAAAGCATGTCTCACGCAGAGCAGCAGAGTCAGCAGAGAAACCCCTTCCGTCAACTCTGCCGACTCTGCTAACTCTGCGTGAGAAAAGTCTTTTGCCGGACCTGACGTCACACGGATGAAACGAAACCGCGCCGCCGCGCATCGGGGGATGCACGGCGGCGCGGGCGGTCGTCTTTCGCCTGGGCGAGGGAGGAGCTACGTCCCCTCGTTGTCCATGTTCGCCAGGTAGTTGCCGAGCACGCGGTTGGTGGCGTTCAGCACGGCCACGCTGGCGGAGCGGATCGGGTCCTCGGTGGCCAGCGCCGCGCCGATGAACGACCTGGCGTCCACGTCGCTCTTCAGGAGCACCACCACCAAGTCGGCGTCGAAGGCGCGGAAGGGCTTGATCCCCACCAGCTCGAACTTCACCCGCCCGCCCAGGATGGCGTCCAGCACCCGCAGCGTGGTGAGCGCCGCGAGCCTCAGCTCCAGCGTGGGGCCGCTCTCGCCGTCCATCTCCTCCACGTACGAGCGCCCCGCCCACTCCAGCTCCACCTCGGCCACGGCGCGCCCGGCGCGCGGGCTCTTCAGCCGCGCCGCCACGAAGCGCACCCGCCGCCGCGGCTCGGGCGCCGAGAGGTGGCAGAAGTTCACCTCCACCCCGCTGGCGGGGAGCCCGTGCTCGGTCAGCACCGAGTGCACGTACATCTCCGTGGGACGCGAGTCGGGGCGCTCGGAGACCACGTATACCGTATACGGGGGGCCCTCGATGAAGGCGCGCCGCACGCCTTCGAGCGCCTCCAGGTCTTCGCGGACGCGTTCCAGCGCCGCGGTGTCCAGGGTGGCTGGAGTCATGGCGGGAGAGCGTTGGGGGGTGGGATGGGTATGGACGGAACGTACGCGCGCAGGCAAACGTTTGTCAAGAACCTTGACGGAGCGCACGGGGCCGGGAGAACTCACGATCTCCCGGCCCCGCGCGTCACACCCGCCTCCCAGGCCGTCAGTAGCGCAGCAGCGCCGCCGCGCCCTTGAGGTCGGCCACCTCGCCCGGGTCGGCGAAGGCGATGGCCACGCCCTGCCCCTCGGCCATGCGCACCATCTCCTCCACCACGTCCACCTCCAGCAGCGCGTCGGAGCCGTCGTACGGGCACTTCTCCAGCCCGCGGTCGAAGACGAAGCCGCACTGGCCGCAGCGCACCCCGTCGCGCCGGCCGTCGCGGGCCAGCAGCAGGGTGTCCACGCGCCCCTCCTGGAGCGCGGTGAGGGTGCCGCGGAACCCGGCGGTGGCCATGTAGTCGTGCACCACGCGGTCGCGCACCTGCTCCACCACGCCGCGGTTCTGCGCCTCCAGGTCGGCGGAGAGGTGCGGCTCCAGGCGCTGGATGACCTCGGCCGGGTTCTCGTCCACCGCCATCGGGCCCTGGTGGACGACCTTCTGCAGGAGCGAGTCGGGGAGGAACTCGCGGAACTTGGCCAGGTTCTCCTCGGTGCCCAGCAGCACCAGGTCGTCGGGGCGGTAGCGGGCGTCGAACTCCTCCACCTCGTGCGCGAACTCCTTGAAGAAGTGGCGCATCTCCTCGGCCTTGCGCCGCTGGTAGCGGCTCTGCGAGTAGCCGCCGGCCTGCACG
>DASVWD010000228.1 GCA_036389795.1 Longimicrobium sp. | reverse complement strand
GCTCGCGGCGTGGCGCGCGCCCGCGGACGCGCTCGACTGCGGCAACAGCGGGACGACCGCGCGGCTCATGCTGGGCTGGCTGGCCTCGCGCCCGTTCGCCGCCACGCTCACGGGCGACGCCTCGCTGCGCGGCCGGCCGATGCGGCGCGTCACCGGGCCGCTGGCGGCGATGGGCGCGCGCTTCCGCGAGGCCGGCGAGCCCGGCCGCCTCCCGATCGAGGTCACCGGCGGGTCGCTCCGCCCGCTCGACTTCGCCTCGCCGAAGGCCAGCGCGCAGGTGAAGAGCGCGGTGCTGCTGGCGGGGCTGGGGGGCGGCGTCCCCGTCTCCGTCACCGAGCCGGTGCTCTCGCGCGACCACACGGAGCGGATGCTGGCGGCGCTGGGCGCGCCCGTGCGGAGCGAGCGGACGCCGGAGGGGGTGCGCGCGTTGCTGGAGGCGTGGGCCGAGCCGCTGCCGCCGCTCGACCTGGACGTCCCCGGCGACCCCTCGTCCGCCGCGTTCCTCGTCGCCCTCGCGCTGCTGGCGGACGGGGGCGAGCTACGCATCCGCCGCGTCTGCGTGAACCCGACCCGCGTGGGCTTCCTGGCGATCGTGGAGCGGATGGGGGCGCGGGTGGAGCGCGTGGACGAGCGCGTGGAGGGCGGCGAGCCGGTGGCCGACCTGGTGGTGCGCCCGGCGCGGCTGGCCGGCGTCGACGTGCAGCCCGGGGAGATCCCCGCGGCGATCGACGAGGTGCCGGTCCTGGCGGCGCTGGCGGCCCGGGCGGACGGGGAGACGCGCGTCACCGGCGCGGGCGAGCTGCGCGTGAAGGAGAGCGACCGCATCGCCGCGCTGGTGGCGGCGCTGCGGGCGATCGGCGCGGAGGCCGAGGAGCTGGAGGACGGGCTGGTGGTGCGCGGGAGCGACCGCCCGCTGCGGGGCCGGGTGGTCACGCACGGCGACCACCGCATCGCCATGGCCTTCGGCGTGCTGGGGGCGCTGCCGGGGAACGAGATCGAGGTGGACGACCGCGCGTGCGCCGCGGTGAGCTTCCCCGGCTTCTGGGAGCTGCTGGGGCGCGTCGCGGGGCGGAACCCGTAGGGGCGGCTGCGCCGCCGGGGGCCCTCTCCCCCGCGCGGCCCGGTCGTTCGTTCCTCACGACCAGGGGCCGCGCTCCCCTCTCCCAGACTGCGGGAGAGGGGAAAACCCATCGGCGCTGCGCGCAACGAGGTTGCATGAGGGATGCGCGCCCGGAGCGCAGCCCGGCCCGGAGCGCAGCGGAGGGACATGCCCGAACGGCAGTGCGAAAGTGCTGAGTGCGAAAGTGCGAAAGTAACCGCGATTCGATCACTCTCGCACTCTCGCACTCTCGCACTCTCGCACTCGGGGTCGACGATCCAACTCTTTCGCAGATGCCAACATCCAAGCACCCGGACGGGATCATCATCGCGCTCGACGGGCCGGCGGGGTCGGGGAAGAGCTCCACCGCGCGGGCCGTGGCCGAGCGGCTCGGCTACCGGCACCTGGACTCGGGCGCCTTCTACCGCGCCCTCACCCTGGCGGCGCTCCGGGCCGGCATCCCGCCCGAGCGCTGGGAGAGCCTGTCGCACGAGGAGCTGGACCGGCTGGACGTGCACGGGCGCCCCGGCGCGCGCGGCTACACGCTCTTCGTGGCCGGCGAGGACGTCACGGCCGGCATCCGCTCGCCCGAGGTGAACGCGCACGTCTCGCGCATGGCCGCCGTCCCCGCCGTGCGCGAGTGGCTGCTGGACGCGCTGCGCGAGGCCGGCGCGCGCGGCGGGCTGGTGGCCGACGGCCGCGACATCGGCACCGTGGTGTTCCCCGACGCGGAGCTCAAGGCGTTCCTGGTGGCCGATCCCGCCGAGCGCGCCCGCCGCCGCCTCCTGGAGCAGGGGCACGCGGAGCCCGGAGAGGAGGACGTCCGCGCCGAGGCCGCGCGGCTCACCGGGCGCGACGAGGTCGACTCCACGCGCCAGGCGGCCCCGCTGCGCTGCGCCGACGACGCGGTGGTGGTCGACACCACGGCGCTCTCCTTCGAGGAGCAGGTGGAGCGCATCGTCCGCCTGGCCCGCGAGCGCGGCGGCTGAGGCAGGTGCCAGGCGCCGGGGTCCCGGTCGAGCCGTTCGCACTTCGCACTTCGCACTCAGGACTTCGCACTGGCCGGGTGGGGTTGACCCGGGCGAAGAAAACCCATAACTTGTTACGTTTTCCCGGGCTTACGCCCATTTCCGTCCACCCTCTCACCGACCGTCGCGGCAGCGCGCCCACGGGCCACCCTCCGGCGGGACGTTCAGGAGACCCATGGCTGACCACACCGAGGACTTTTCCCCCGAAACCGAGAACCGGGGCGGCGCCGCCGTGGCCGAGCGGCCGAGCCTCACCGACCAGCAGATCGCCGAGCGGGCGCGCGCGATGAACATCCGCGCCGACCTCTGGGACGACGAGGAGTACTCCGCCGAGGAGTACGAGGCGATGCTGGAGATGTACGACGACACCCTCACCAACATCGAGGAGGGGGAGATCGTCAAGGCGCGCGTGCTGCGCGTCACCGACAAGGCGGTGATCCTCGACCTCGGCTTCAAGAGCGAGGGCGCCGTCGCCCGCGACGAGTTCAAGGACCCCGACTCGCTGCAGCTCGGCGACGAGGTGGAGGTCTTCCTCGAGAACCTCGAGGACGAGGACGGCGTGGTCGTCCTCAGCAAGAAGAAGGCGGACTTCCTGCGCGTGTGGGAGAAGATCCGCGAGGCGTACGAGGCGGGCGCCCCGGTGCGCGGCACGCTCACCCGCAAGATCAAGGGCGGCGTGACGGTGGACCTGATGGGGGTCGACGCCTTCCTGCCGGGCTCGCAGATCGCGCTGCGCCGGGTCCCCAACATCGAGGACCTGATCGGCGAGACCTACGAGTTCAAGATCATCAAGCTGAACAAGCGCCGCCGCAACATCGTGGTCAGCCGCCGCGTGCTGCTGGAGGCCGACCGCGAGATCAAGCGCGAGAAGCTGAAGAAGGAGCTCGAGGTGGGCCAGGTCCGCAAGGGCGTGGTCAAGAACATCACCGACTTCGGCGCCTTCATCGACCTGGGCGGGATGGACGGCCTGCTGCACATCACCGACATGTCGTGGGGCCGCGTCGGCCACCCGACCGAGGTGGTGTCCATCGGCGCCGAGCTCGAGGTCAAGGTCCTGGACATCGACTGGGAGCGCGAGCGCCTGTCGCTGGGCCTCAAGCAGCTCCAGGAGTACCCCTGGAAGGACGTCGAGAAGAAGTACCCGGTGGGCGCCCGCGTGCGCGGCCGGGTGGTCTCGATCACCAACTACGGCGCCTTCGTGGAGCTGGAGAAGGGGGTCGAGGGGCTGGTGCACATCAGCGAGATGAGCTGGACGCGCAACGTCCGGCACCCGTCGAAGATCGTCTCCCTGGGCGACGAGATCGAGGCGGTGATCCTGAAGGTGGATCCCGAGGGCGAGAAGATCTCGCTCGGCATGAAGCAGATCGAGGAGGACCCCTGGCACGCGCTCCCGGTGAAGTACCCGGTGGGGACGCGGCTGACGGGGAAGGTGCGCAACCTGACCTCCTTCGGCGCCTTCGTGGAGATCGAGCCGGGGATCGACGGCCTGGTGCACATCTCCGACATGAGCTGGACCAAGCGGATCCAGCACCCGTCCGAGGTGGTGAAGAAGGGCGACGACGTCGAGGTGGTGATCCTGGGCGTGGACGCCGAGAACAAGCGCATCTCGCTGGGGCTGAAGCAGACCCAGGACGACCCGTGGGACCACCTGGCCACGCAGTTCCACGCGGGGCAGGAGATCAGCGGGAAGATCACGCGCCTGCAGGACAAGGGCGTGGCGGTGGACCTGGGCGACGACGTGGAGGGCTTCGTCCCCGTGTCGCAGCTGGGCGTCACCGGCCTGCAGAACCCGGCCGACGTGTTCGGCGAGGGCGACGACCTGGAGATGCGCGTGACCGAGGTGGACGCCGGCAACCGCCGGATCGTCCTGGAGGTGACGCGGGTGCCCAAGTTCGAGGGCGAGGTGCCCACCCCGAAGCCGGCGGCGTCCGAGCCCGAGGCGACGGCTGAAGCGGCGACCGAGCCCGAGGCGCCCGCCGCGGTGCCGGAGACCCCGGTGGCCGAGGCCGACGAGGCTCCGGCCGCGGAGGCCGCTGCCGCGCCGGCGGCGGAGGCGGCTCCCGAGGCCGCGCTGGCCGACGACGTCACCCCCGAGGAGGCTCCGGCCGCCGAGGCGGCGCCGGAGGAGGCCCCGGCTTCCGAGGCCGCTCCCGAGGAGGAGCAGCAGTCGTAAGCCGGTCTTCCCCGGAAGATCAGCAGTGAGGGCGCGGGGCCGCGAGGCTCCGCGCCCTTCTTCATGTCGCAGGGCAACCTTGCACATTCGATAGGGGACCTTCCGTGTGGTGATGAGGCGGGGTGATCCCGGCCTCTGCCGCAGCTCACGTACCCCTGTACTTATGTTTTAAGACGATTTATCTAATATACATGGCCGATTCATCTGATTCCCCACAGGCAGGAGGCACCCCCATGAAGATTTCTGTTTTCTCTACGCTAGTGGCCCTGGTGGTAACTGGGACCGTTGCGGCAGGCTGCGGCGACGAACCCATCACCCCGGTTCCACGGGAGGGGGCGAGACTCGAGTCCTCGGCGCCGCTGCTTGCCGCGGCGCCGGGACAGGGAATCCGCGACCGCTACATCGTCGTCTTTCGCGACGACACGCGGGACGCGGCGGGGCTCGCGGCGCGGCTGGTGGCGGCGAATGGCGGCAGGCTCCATCACACCTACACGAGCGCGCTCCGCGGCTTCGCCGCCACCCTGTCGCCGGCGGCCGTCGAGGCCGTGCGGCGGAATCCTCAGGTGGCGTACGTGGAGCAGGACGGGATCGCCAGGGCGAGCGCCACGCAGAACAACCCCCCGTGGGGGCTGGACCGCATCGACCAGTCCGACCTGCCGCTGAACGGCACCTACAACTACAACGCGACCGGCTCCGGCGTGCGCATCTACGTGCTGGATACCGGGATCCGGTACGATCACGTGGAGTTCGGGGGACGCGCCGCCGCCGGGTACGACGTGTTCGGCGGCAACGGCGAAGACTGCTATGGGCACGGCACCCACGTGGCGGGCACCGCGGCAGGGAGCACCTACGGCGTGGCCAAGGGCGCCACGGTGATCTCGGTACGCGTGCTCGACTGCGTCGGCGACGGTTTGTGGAGCAACATCATCGCGGGCGTGGATTGGGTGACGCAGAACCATGTGAAGCCGGCGGTTGCGAACATGTCGCTCCGCGGAGGCGTCAACTCGGCGGCAGATCAGGCCGTCGCCAATTCCATCGCGGCGGGGGTGACGTACGCCGTCGCAGCTGGGAACGACTACGCCTACGACGCCTGCAACATCTCGCCCGCGCGGGTGAGCACGGCGTTGACGGTGGGCGCGACGAATTCCAGCGACGCGCGGGCCGACTTCTCCAACATCGGCACCTGCCTGGACCTGTTCGCCCCGGGTGTGGGGATCACCTCGGCCTGGTACACCAGCACCACCGCGACGAACACGATCGACGGGACGTCGATGGCCACGCCGCACGTGGCGGGCGTGGCCGCGCTGTATCTGCAGAACAACACCACCGCCACGCCGGCCACGGTGAACTCCGCCATCATCAGCGCGGCCTTCACCAACAAGCTTACAGGCATCGGTACCGGCTCGCCCAACCTCCTGCTGAGCTCACTGGTCCCGGGCAACCAGCCCCCGCCGGGTACGCCGCTCAGCGTTTCCGTCAACTGCGAGCCCTACTCCTACTATCCATCCACCACGTACAACTGCATCGCCACGGCCACGGGCGGCAGCGGCACCGGATACAGCTTCACCTGGGCCTACGGGGGGGAATACTACGACCAGGGCGGAGTCAGCAAGGCGTACGTCACCTGCTACAAGTACTCCGGCAGTTATCACGGAACGCTGAGCAACTACGGCAACGTGACCGACAGCAACGGGAACACCGCGTGGTTCTCCGTCTCGCGCTCCTGCTGACGAGCGACACCAGCGGCTGACCCGAGGACCAGGCGGGGGCCGGATCATCCGGCCCGCGCCCGTCCCGAACGGCTGCTGACGGGCGTGATCCTGGTGGCGTGACTGGACGGGCGGAACCGGATCATCCGGTCCCGCCCGCCGTGTCGTTGCGCGCACCCGCGCGAGTGGTAGATTGCCGCCCTTTCCGAGGTTTTTCACGTACAGAGCACGGGCGGCACGCGATGTCGATGCGGGAGAAGCTGGAGCAACTGGAGGAGCTGCGCCGCAAGGCGGAGCTGGGCGGGGGTGCCAAGCGCATCCAGCAGCAGCACGAGCGCGGCAAGCTGACCGCGCGCGAGCGGCTGGACGTGCTGCTGGACGAGGGCTCGTTCGTGGAGATGGACCGCTTCGTGGTGCACCGCGCCACCGGGTTCGGGCTGGAGAACGAGAAGTACCTGGGCGACGGGGTGGTCACCGGCTACGGCGCCATCCACGGCCGGCTGGTCTACGTCTTCTCGCAGGACTTCACCGTCTTCGGCGGCTCGCTCTCCGAGGCGCACGCGGAGAAGATCGTCAAGGTCATGGACCTGGCGCTCAAGAACGGGGCGCCGGTGATCGGGCTGAACGACTCGGGCGGCGCGCGCATCCAGGAGGGCGTGGTGTCGCTCGGCGGCTACGCCGACATCTTCCTGCGCAACACGCTGGCCTCGGGGGTGGTGCCGCAGGTGAGCGCCATCCTGGGCCCGTGCGCGGGCGGCGCGGTGTACTCGCCCGCCATCACCGACTTCATCTACATGGTGCAGGGGACGAGCTACATGTTCGTGACCGGCCCCAACGTGGTGAAGACGGTGACGCACGAGGACGTCACCATGGAGGAGCTGGGCGGCGCCGCCACGCACGCCGCGAAGTCGGGGGTGGCGCACTTCGCGGCGAAGTCCGAGGTGGAGTGCCTGCACCGGATCCGGCAGCTCTTCGAGTTCATCCCCCAGAACAACGCCGAGGACCCGCCCTTCAAGCCCACCGAGGACCCCTTCGACCGGGCCGACGAGGAGCTGCTGGAGATCGTCCCCGACAACCCCAACAAGCCGTACGACATGCACGACGTCATCCGGCGCGTGGTGGACGAGGGCGAGTTCTACGAGGTGCACGCCGACTACGCGGGGAACATCCTCTGCGGCTTCGCGCACGTGGGCGGGCACTCGGTGGGGATCGTGGCCAACCAGCCGGCGGTGCTGGCGGGGGTGCTGGACATCGACGCCAGCGTGAAGGCGGCGCGCTTCGTCCGCTTCTGCGACGCCTTCAACGTGCCGCTGCTCACCTTCGAGGACGTCCCCGGCTTCCTCCCCGGCGTGGCGCAGGAGCACGGCGGCATCATCCGCCACGGGGCCAAGCTGCTCTACGCCTTCTGCGAGGCCACCGTGCCCAAGGTGACGGTGATCACCCGCAAGGCGTACGGCGGGGCGTACGACGTGATGTCGTCGAAGCACATCCGCGGCGACGTGAACTACGCCTGGCCCACCGCCGAGATCGCGGTGATGGGGGCCAAGGGCGCGGTGGAGATCCTCTACCGCCGCGAGATCGGCCAGGCGGAGGACCCGGGCGCGGTAGCGGCGGCGAAGCAGCGCGACTACGAGGAGCGCTTCGCCAACCCGTTCGAGGCGGCGGCGCGCGGCTACGTGGACGACGTGATCGATCCCCGCGAGACGCGCGCGCGGGTGATCAGCGCGCTGGGCATGCTGCGCAACAAGCGCGACTCCAACCCCCCGAAGAAGCACGGCAACATCCCGCTGTAGCTCGCGGTGGGCTATCTTGTGAGAGGACCATCTCCAGCGAGGGGGAAGATGCACAGGCTGATCGTTTCCGATCCGGCGGTGATGATGGGGAAGCCGGTGGTCGCGGGGACGCGGATCACAGTCGAGTCGATCCTGGAGAAGCTCGCCGCCGGGGAGAGCATCGACCAGGTGCTCCAGGCGCACCCGCGGCTCACCCGGGAAGCCGTGCACGCCGCGCTGGCGTCAGCCGGGATGGCTCGATAGCGCGACTTTTTCCTCGCCCCACCCGGATGCTGTTTCCGCCCGCCTGTCCAGGCTCCAGGGGACAGGCGGGCGATCTGTTTCCGGGCTGGCCCGTCTGGCGCGCTCGGTGTTCGTCCGCTGGCCGCTTTCTGCCGATTACGCGGTCAGCCGGTGACGGCGCCGCGGGCACGCCTTACCTTTCCGCGAGCGGGTCGATTCCACCATTCCGGGAGGGGTGTCATGGAGCGCGTCGCGATCGTGCGGGATGCGGAAACGGGGGAGGCGGTGGTCGCCGGCACCGGAGTCACCGTCGCGGAGATCCTGCGGGAGCTGGCGGGCGGGCCGGGCATCGAAGCGGTGCTCCGGAGGCATCCCGAGTTGACGGAAGAAGCCGTCGCCGCGGCGGTCTCTTTCGCGTCTGCGGCCGTGCAGCGCGAGGCTCGCTACGACGCCGACACGCCGGAGCGCGCGCCGGGAATCGTACGCGAGGCGCCGGTGGCCGCGGCCGCCCCGGCCCGTGCTGGGAGCGTGGTGCTGGGTGTGGAGGAGTACGAGGACCTGCTGGACCAGATCGAGTTCCTGACGGAGCTCAACCAGGCCCAGCTTGAGGTGGCGGAGGGCAAAACGGTTTCTCATGAAGAGGCGCGGGCATACCTGCTCTCGCGGCTCGGCGGGTGAACGTCCGCTGGTCCGAGCGGGCGCTCAACCACGCGGAGGCGGCGGCCAGGTACATTGCCCGCGACCGGCCGCTCGCCTCGATTCACTGGACCCAGGAGCTGTTCGATACTGTCCTGCGGCTCGGCGACTTCCCCGAGAGCGGGCGCGCGGTTGCCGGTATCGACAACCCGCGGCTTCGAGAGGTCGTCTTTGAGAATGTCCGTGTGGTCTATCACATCGATCCCACTGAAATCGTGGTGCTGATCGTGTGGCACACTCGCCGGGATCCGCGCAAGCTGCTGCGCCAGCTCCGGGCGTATCGTGTTCCGACCTGACCTGTGTAGCGCAAGCCGGACGTCGCGAGGTCCCGCGAAGGAAAGGGATCCCGCACGAGCAGGTAATAGCCGAACTCCGTGAATCTCTTCGGATTGCAGAGTCAGGACCTTCATCAAACGAGCAGTCATAGCCAGGGGTGCGCTCGCGTGAAGCCGGCGCACCCACTTGCGTTTCGACGTCCGGCGCGCGATAACCTTTCGCCATGCGCGAGAGGAAGCTGATTGACCTGAGCCACACGGTCGAGCACGGGATGGTGACGCTCAAGGGCTATCCCGCGCCGGTCGTCTGCGACTACCTGAGCCGCGAGGCGTCGCGCGCGGTCTACGCCGAGGGGACCGAGTTCCACATCGGCCGCATCGACATGATCGCCAACACGGGCACCTACGTGGACAGCCCGTTCCACCGCTACGAGGGCGGCAAGGACCTCTCGGAGCTGCCGCTGGAGTCGCTGGCGGACCTGGACGCGGTGGTGGTGCGGGCCACGGGGCGCACCGGGCGCGCGATCGACCGCGGCGCCTTCGACGGGGTGGACGTGGCGGGGAAGGCGGTGCTGGTGCACACCGGCCACGCGGCGCACTGGGGGACGGACGCGTACTTCGACGGGCACCCCTTCCTCACCCGCGCGGCCGCCGAGCACCTGCGCGACGCGGGCGCGCGGCTGGTGGGGATCGACTCGCTCAACATCGACAGCACCGACGACCCCGCGCGCCCCGTGCACAGCGTGCTGCTCGGCGCCGAGATCCCGGTCTGCGAGCACCTGCGCGGGCTGGAGCAGGTGCCGGACGCGGGCTTCCGCTTCTTCGCCGTCCCGGTGAAGGTGAAGGCGTTCGGCACCTTCCCGGTGCGCGCCTTCGCCATCGTCTGACCGCCCGGCTTGCACGCCGCCGCGCCCGGCGTCATTCTCCCTCCCGGCCGGACCGTTTCCCGAATCTCCATCCTCCCGACCTCCCCCTCCGATGCCGGACACGCGCGAGCACAGGCGGCCGGGCTCCGAAGAGTACTTCATGGGCATCGCCGTGGCGGTGCGGCGCCGCGCCGACTGCACGGGCAACCGCGTGGGCGCGGTGATCGTGAAGGACCGGCGCATCGTCTCCACCGGCTACAACGGCACGCCCGAGCACATGCCCAACTGCTCCGAGGGCGGCTGCCACCGCTGCGCCCACCGCGAGCAGTACCCGTCGGGCACCGGCTACGACCTGTGCATCTGCGTGCACGCCGAGCAGAACGCGCTGCTGGCGGCGGCGCGCTTCGGCATCGCGGTGGAGGGGAGCACCGTCTACACCACCATGCGCCCGTGCTTCGGCTGCACCAAGGAGCTGCTCCAGGCCCACGTGGACGCCGTGTACTACCTGCACGACTGGGTGCACCCCGACCCGCGGCACCAGGCCGAGTACGAGCGCCTGCAGGGCCGCTTCCCCGGCGGCATCCGGCGCCTGGAGATGGACGACCCCGAGGCCGACTGGGCCGTCACCTCGCGCCGCCCCGCCGCCGCCCCCCGCGCCGACGAGACCGGCCACGGCTCGTTCTGAGAAATCTGGAGCTACCTCGAAGTCCAGAAGAACTGCAGGGTTTGGGCGTGTCTGCGCGCGCCGTAGGGCACGATACGACTGTGCCCAACGGCGCCGGGCCACCGCCGCCACGATACCCCCTGTGGCGGCGGCGTCCCGGCCCTCCGGGCGCGCATCCCTCACGCGGCACGACGGGGCAGGCTGCAACGGGCGCGATTCGGGCCCTCCCTGCGCGACCCTACGACGCGCAGCGGGGTAGCAGGACGGCCGTATGTCTTTCGCAATCAAGCAGTAAGATCGCGCATGTCTTCGATCAGGCGGATCCTCCCGCTCCTCGCCCTGCTCGCCCCAGCCGGGCCGTTGGCAGGGGCGGCGGCGCAGGCGGACTCGGCGGCGGCGCGGGCGCCGGCGGCGGTGCTGGCCGGGCGCGTCATCCCGGCGGACGACGGCGACCCGCGGGGACTGCGCGTGTTCGCGCGCGCCGGCGCGTTCGCCGACTCGGCCGGGGTGGACTCGCTCGGTCGCTTCGCCGTGCCGCTGCCGGCGGAGCTCGCGGGCGACACCGTGGAGCTGGCCGTGGACGCGGCGGACCCGGCGGCGCGCGCCTTCCACCCGGCCGTGGTGCGTCTCGGGCGGTACCAGGTGGAGGCCGAGCACGAGATCGTGCTGCTGCCGCTGCGCTGGAAGGTGCGCGGCGGGCGCTACGCGGGCCAGGAGGTCGAGGTCCGGCTGGCGCGCGCGTTCGAGCGGGCGTGCGAGCGGTGCAGCAGCTTCTACCGCCGCGCCACCGAGCGCGCCGCCGAGCCGGGGCGCACCTCGCTCCAGGCGTGGCCCGAGGAGCGCTTCCCGCTGCGCGTGGCCTTCGACCGCGAGTGGTCGGGCGAGCGGGTGAGCGCGCGCGACTCGGCCGCCTTCTGGCGCCACGCCGAGGAGCTGGAGGAGGTGTTCGGGGCCGACGTCTTCCGCCCGGCCGTGTACGGCGACGCGCTCCCGGGCGACGACGGCGGGCCGCACGACGTGATCCTGGTGTGGATCGACCCCGAGATGCACCGGGAGAGCGGCCTGGGGAGCGCCATCGCCTTCGGCGGCGAGATCGAGTACGGCGACCTGCGGCTGGGGCGCGGCTCGCTGTCGTCGCCCGACGCCGCGGAGGGGCTGGTGCCGCACGAGCTGATGCACACGCTGGGCTTCGGCCACACCTGCGCCTGGCGCTCCGTGCTGGCCGACGTGCGCCGCTGCCCCGGCCAGCGCGCCCCCACCGCCACCGCCGAAGACGTGGCCTACGTGCAGCTCGCCGCCCGCCTGCGCGCCCTCCAGCGGGAGCGCCGCGCGCGCTGGGTGATCGAGGCGGCCCTCGCCGGCGCGCCCCTGCTCCGGGACCGCGCCCCGGGCCTGGTGCTCCGCTGACGGCTCGCCGCCGGCCGCGCTTCGGCGTAGGTTGGTGACCGTCGGGATCGGCGGCGGACAACGGACCAGGACCGGAGGACGGAGACGATGGGTGCGACGACGCAGCGGCCGGGGACGGACGAGTACGCGGAGTTCTACCAGGCCTACGTCGCCCGCGTGCCGGACGGAGACGTGGTGGAGCGGATGGAGCGGCAGGCGGGCGAGGTCGCGGAGTTCCTGCGCGGCATCCCGGCCGAATTGCACGAGCACCGCTACGCGCCGGGAAAGTGGAGCGTGAAGGAGGTGGTCGGCCACATGAACGACGCCGAGCGCATCTTCGCCTACCGCGCGCTGCGCATCGCCCGCGGCGACCGGACGCCGCTCCCCGGGTGGGACGAGAGTCTGTACGTGCCCACCGGGAACTTCGGCGCGCGCACGCTGGAGTCGCTCGCCGGCGAGTGGGCGGACGTGCGCCGGGCCACCGTGTCGCTCTTCCGCAACCTCGACGCGGAGGCGTTCGCGCGCCGCGGCACCGCCAACGACAACGAGGTGAGCGTCCGCGCGCTGGCCTTCATCACCGTCGGCCACACCGACCACCACCTGCACATCCTGCGGGAGCGGTATCTGGAAGCAGATGGACGTTGATCTGGTTCAGCGCGGACCTTTACGTTCATGGTTTGGCGCTTTACCTTCAAGTAAAGCAAGGAGGTGGAGATGCCAACCGCTCGCCTGAGCAGTAAATCCCAGATTGTAATTCCAGTGGAGATTCGCCGTAAGCTGGGCATCGAGCCCGGGGACGAGTTGCTGCTAGAGACAGAGGACGATCGCATCGTCATCCGAAAGTCTACGCAATCAGCCTTGGAACTGCTCGAGTCGCTGCCGAAGGAGATCTGGAAGAACGCGGCCGAAGAAATTCAGCGGATGCGCGACGAGTGGGAGCGGTGAGTACACCCGCCCTCAGCGACGGTGAGCGTATTGTGCTCGACACAGTGGCGCTCGTCTACTTCGTTGAGCAGCATCCAGAATATGGGCCTGTTGCTCGCAGCATTATGGAACGAGTGCAGGATGGAAGGTTGGAGGCGATCGTTTCGTCCATCGCGCTCGCGGAACTTCTGGTTTTTCCCTATCGGCAGAACCAGCCGCAGGTAGCGCACACTCTACGAATCGGGCTCGAGAGGTTTCCGAATCTCACGATGGTCGATGTAGATGCCGACATCGCGGACGAAGCGTCACGGATTCGGGCGAAGCACAACCTTCGCATTCCTGACGCCGTTCACGTGGCGACTGGCCTTTCACGAGAGGTGGATTGGATTGTCACCAATGACTATTCGCTGAGACGAGTCGCGTCGGAGGGGATTCGAGTCTGGCTTTTCAACGAGCACCTCCAAGGTCTCCAGGGAACATCCTGAATGCTCATGCACCGGCTCGCCAGAACGGCGGGCCGGTTGTACTTTGGGAGCCTTTCGCGAGACCCGGCGCGTCGCAACCCGAGCGTGGACCCGAGCGCGTGTTCAAGAAGATCCTGGTGGCCAACCGCGGCGAGATCGCCCTGCGCGTGATCCGCGCGGCGCACGAGCTGGGCGTCGAGGCCGTGGCCGTCTACTCCGAGCCCGACCGGCTGGCGCCGCACGTGCTGGCCGCCGACGAGGCGTACCTGATCGGCCCCGCGCCGAGCGCGCAGAGCTACCTGCGCGGCGACGTGCTGATCGAGGTGGCGAAGAAGTCCGGCGCTGAGGCCATCCACCCCGGCTACGGGTTCCTCTCCGAGCGCGCGCCGTTCATCCAGGCCGTGCGCGACGCGGGGCTCGTCTTCATCGGCCCCTCGCCCGAGGCGGTCACGGCCATGGGCGACAAGACGGAGGCCCGCAAGCGCGCCACCGCCGCCGGCGTCCCCGTGGTCCCCGGCACGCAGGACCCGCTGGCCGACGCCGCCGAGGCCCGCCGCGTGGCCGCCGAGATCGGCTACCCCGTGCTGCTCAAGGCCGCGGCCGGCGGCGGCGGCAAGGGGATGCGCATCGTCCGCTCCGAAGACGAGATCGAGCGCGCCTTCGAGTCGGCCGGCAACGAGGCGCAGGCGGCGTTCGGCGACCGCTCCGTCTACGTGGAGAAGTTCCTGGAGGGGCCGCGCCACATCGAGATCCAGCTCCTGGCCGACCGGCACGGCAACACGCTGCACCTGGGCGAGCGCGAGTGCTCCATCCAGCGCCGCCACCAGAAGCTGATCGAGGAGGCCCCCTCCGCCGTGCTCACCCCCGACGAGCGCGCGGCGATGGGCGCCATGGCGGTGGCGGCGGCGAAGGCCGTCGGCTACGAGGGCGCGGGGACGGTGGAGTGCCTGTACCAGGACGGCGCCTTCTACTTCCTGGAGATGAACACCCGCATCCAGGTGGAGCACCCGGTCACCGAGCTGGTGACGGGGGTGGACCTGGTGCAGTGGCAGATCCGCGTCGCCGCGGGCGAGCCGATCCCGTTCACGCAGGACGACGTGCGCTTCCAGGGGCACGCCATCGAGTGCCGCATCACCTCCGAGGACCCCTTCAACTCCTTCCTCCCGTCCACCGGCCGCATCGGCGAGCTGACGCTGCCGAGCGGGCCCGGCGTGCGCTGGGACGGCGGGATCGCCACCGGCGTGGAGGTGGGGCTCTCGTACGACCCGATGCTGGCCAAGCTGATCGTGCACGCGCCCACGCGCATCCAGGCGGTGGAGCGGATGAAGCGCGCGCTGCTGGAGCTGCGCATCGAGGGCGTCGACACCAGCGTCCCCTTCCACTTGCGGGTGATGGACGAGCCCGACTTCCGCGCCGGAAACATCGACATCAAGTACCTGGAGAAGCACGAGCACCTCCTCGAGGCCGCGCCGGCGGACGAGGCGGTGCGGGTGGCCGCGCTGGCCGCCGCGCTGCTGGAGGAGGAGCGCCGCGCGACGCGCTCCATCGCCCGTCCCGCCGCGTCGGGCGCGGGGTCCGACGGCGGCGGGAGCGCGTGGCGCGGGCGCGGCGGCTGGAGAGGGCGGTGAGCGAGCGCCGCCGCCCGCGCGGGCCGGACCGGCACCCGCGTGGGCCGCACCGGCCCGGCCACGGCCGCGGGCCCGACCCGCGCGGCCCCCGCCGGCCTCCGGCGCCCGTAGCCGTGCGGATCGACTCCATCGCGGCCGGGGGCGAGGGCGTGGGGCGGCTCCCGGACGGGCGGGTGACCTTCGTGCACCGCACCGCGCCGGCCGACCTGGCGGAGGTCGCCCTCACCGAGAAGCACGACCGCTGGACGCGCGGGCGGCTGCTGCGCGTGCTGGAGCCCTCGCCCGAGCGGCGCGAGGCCCCCTGCCGCTTCTACGACCGCTGCGGCGGCTGCACGCTGGAGCACCTGCCGTACGAGGCGCAGCTCCGCGCCAAGGCGCGCATCGTGGCCGACGCGCTCACCCGCATCGGCGGCGTGGCCGTCGAGCCGCCGGAGGTCGTCCCGTCGCCGAGCGAGTTCCGCTACCGCAACCGCGTCTCCTTCGCGCTGCGCCGCGGCGAGCACGGCGAGGTGGTGGCGGGCTTCCACGCGCTCGGCAGCCCGGACGAGATCGTGGACCTGGACGGGAGCTGCCTGCTGCCGGAGGAGCCGATCTCGCGCGTGTGGGACGCGCTGCGCCGCGAGTGGGGCCCCGACGCGCGCCGCCTCCCCTCGGGGCAGCGGCTGCGGCTGACGCTGCGGACGAACGCCGCCGGGCAGGTGTCGCTGCTGGTGGAGGGCGGCTTCTCGCCCGGGCGGCCCGAGGAGCTGGTGGAGCGGGTGGAGGGGCTGGTGGCCGTCTGGCACCGCCCCGCGCACGCCGCCGCGGAGCTGGTGGCCGGGGCGCCGGGGCTGCCGGAGACGTGGGGCGACGAGACGGTGGAGCTCTCCGGCGCCGCCTTCCTGCAGGTGAACCGCGGCGCCGCGGCGCTGCTGGAGGCGCACGTCGCCGCGCTGGCGGGCGACGTCGCCGGGCTCGCGGTGGTCGACGCCTACTGCGGCGTGGGGCTGCACGCGCGGCGGCTGGCGCGCGCGGGGGCGCGGGTGGTGGGGATCGAGCTGGACCCGCTGGCCGTCGACGAGGCGAGCCGCGCCGCGCCCGAGGGGGCGGCGTTCGTCGAGGGCGCGGTCGAGGAGCTGATCCGCGCGCACCTCCCGGCGGACCTGGTGGTCCTCAACCCCCCGCGCGCCGGCGTGCACGCGGACGTGGCGGACGCGCTCGTGGCCGCCCCCGCGCGGCGCCTCATCTACGTCTCCTGCAACCCGGCCACGCTGGCGCGCGACCTGAAGCGGCTGGCGCCCGCGTACCGGCTCGAGTCCGTCCGCTCCTTCGACCTCTTCCCCCAGACGGCGCACGTGGAGACCGTGGCGTTGCTGGAGCACGCGGGCTGAGCGAGGCCCGCGGGTCCGACAATCTCCGGAAGCGCGGACGCGGACCGGCCGCCGGGAATGCGCTTCGCTCCGGCGGCCGTTCCGCGTAGTTGAGCACCGACGGTCAGCAGTGGGTCGTGTCCGGAATGCAGTCGACTACGTCGCTCTCGCACAGGCACGAGTACTCGCACGTGGCGGGACACGTCTGCCCGCCGTCTAAGGTGTAGCACGTGTCGAAGCTGTAGCACGCATTCCCGCATTCCCACCCACCACCCGAACTGTCTTCCCGTCCCCTGACCGTTCCGAGCCGCGCCGCCGGCGTCGCCGCCTCGAACGACTCCACCTGCAGCGCGTCGAGCTCCAGTTTCAGCTTTTTCATCGGTCTCTCCATTGTGGGGTGAAATGCGGAGCGCGGCTCCCAGGGCTCACGTTCGACGTGGAGCACTCGTGAACGTATGGCGCAGAATCCGTTCCCAATAAGTCTGGAAACGAACGGTGGGATTGCGGGCGCGCGGCGGCACGCGCAGGTTGACCCGTTTTCGTGGACGGCTCTCCCGTTACCGTGAACCAGGGCTGCATGCGCTACTACGTGACGATCGGCGACCGCACCGTGGAGGTGGACCTCACCGGGCACCAGCCCGTGGTGGACGGCACCCCCGTCGAGGCGCAGATGCAGCTCCTGCCGGGCACGCCCGTGCGCACCCTGCTGGTGGACGGGCGCTCCTACACGCTCTCCGCCCGCCCCGGCGACCGGCGCGGCCGCTGGGAGCTGGCGCTGGGCGGCGACCGCTTCCGCGTGGAGGCGGTGGACGAGCGCACCCGCGCCATCCGCGAGATGACCGGCGGCGCCGACACGGAGGCCGACAGGACCGTCGCCGCGCCGATGCCCGGGCTGGTGGTGAAGATCGAGGTCGAGGTGGGCCAGCAGGTGAAGGCCGGCCAGGGCGTGATCGTGGTCGAGGCGATGAAGATGGAGAACGAGCTGAAGGCCCCCGCCGACGGCGTCGTCGCGAAGATCCTGGTCCAGGAGCGCCAGACCGTCGAGAAAGGCGCCCCCCTTATCGTCCTGGAGTAGCCTTTCCCCGCGCCGATCCTGGCCCCTGGCACCAATCCCCGCAAAGTACCCTCTCCCGAAGTTGGGAGAGGGTGGCGACGCGGTAGCGGCGCCGGGTGAGGGCCCCGCCGGGTGAGGGCCCGCGGTGCAGTCCGTGCAGTCGAATCGTCCCGGCCGACGGTTCCGCTCCCGCAAGCGACTGCGGGGGCGGGGTTTCGCCGCGCGCCGGGTTGACTGGGGCCGGCGCGGCAGCCAAGTTGTCGCGCTTCCCCGCGGGCCGTCCCCGCGCGGGAGCCCGACGCATCCGCCACCCCACGCATGGCGAACCGAACCACGACGAAGCGCGCCGCCGCCGCGATCCCCCACGGGCTCACGCGCGAGCAGCTGCTGGAGATGTACCGCCTGGTGCGGCTCACCCGCGCGCTGGAGGAGAAGCTCGAGACGCTCTTCCGCCAGAGCAAGGTCGTGGGCGGCCTCTTCCGCTCGCTGGGGCAGGAGGGCGAGTCGGTGGCCAGCGCCTACGCGCTCCGCCGCCGCGCCGACGGCACCGGCGACGTGCTGAGCCCCCTCATCCGCAACCTGGGCTCCATGCTCACCATCGGGGCCACGCCGGGCGAGGTGGTGCGCCAGTACATGGCCAAGGGCGACAGTCCCGCGCGCGGCAAGGAGCTCAACATCCACTTCACCGACTTCGAGCGCGGCTTCATCGGCCAGATCTCGCCGCTGGGCGACCTGGTGCCGGTGATGGCGGGCGTCACGCTCACCTTCAAGCAGCGCGGGGAAGACCGCGTCGGCATGGTCTACATCGGCGACGGCGCCACCTCCACCGGCGCCTTCCACGAAGGCGTCAACTTCGCCGCCGTGCAGCGCTGCCCCCTCGTCGTCGTCGTCGAGAACAACGGCTGGGCGTACTCGACGCCCACGCGGCTGCAGACGGCCGCGAAGGCGTTCGTGGACAAGGCGGCCGGCTACGGCATCGCCGGCGAGCAGGTGGACGGCAACGACATGCTGGCCGTCTACGGAGCCGCGAAGCGCGCGGTGGACCGGGCCCGCTCCGGCGGCGGCGTCACCCTGCTGGAGGTGATGACGTACCGCCGCAAGGGCCACGCGCAGCACGACTCGCAGAGCTACGTCGACCCCTCCGAGGTCGAGCACTGGGCCACCACCAACGACCCCGTCGACCGCTACGTGGCCGCGCTCACCCAGAACCGCTGGGCGAGCACCGCCGAGCTGGCCGCGATCGACGCCGAGATCGACCGCGAGCTGGACGCCGTGATCGCCGAGGCGGAGAAGTCGCCGCTCCCCGAGCCCGACGAGGCGCGCACCGAGGTCACCGGCGACGGCCCCGTGAGCGCGCCGTGGTTCCGCCACGACCCCCCCGACCCCACGAAGGCCTGATTCAACCGATGGCGACCGCGACGCTGAGCACCGAGAAGCCCGAGCACGTGCGCCTCACCGAGCAGGGGAAGCCCGTCACCCTGCTGGAGGCGATCCGCGAGGGGCTGTGGGAAGAGATGGAGCGCGACGAGCGCGTGTTCCTGATGGGCGAGGACATCGGCGTCTACGGCGGCGCCTTCAAGGTCACCGAGGGGTTCCTGGACCGCTTCGGCGAGCTGCGCGTGGTCGACACCCCCATCAGCGAGATCGGCTTCACCGGCGCCGCCGCGGGGGCCGCGCACATGGGGATGCGCCCGGTGGTGGAGATGCAGTTCATCGACTTCATCTCCTGCGCCTACGACATGATCACCAACTACGTGGCGACCTCGCGCTACCGCGGCTCCGGCGCGTGCCCCATGGTGATCCGCGGCCCCTCGGGCGGCTTCGTGCGGGGCGGGCCGTTCCACTCGCAGAACCCCGAGGCGGCCTTCTTCCACACCCCGGGCCTCAAGATCGTCTACCCCTCCACCGCGCGCGACGCCAAGGGTCTCATCAAGGCCGCCGTGCGCGACGACGACCCGGTGCTCTTCTTCGAGCACAAGTGGCTCTACCGCCGCCCGCAGCTGCGCGAGGTGCTCCCCAGCGAGGACTACACGGTCCCCATCGGCAAGGCGCGCACGCACCGCGAGGGGAAGGACCTCACCATCGTCACCTACGCGGCGATGGTGCACAAGAGCCAGGAGGCCGCCGAGGTGCTGGAGAAGGAAGACGGCCTGGACGTGGAGATCATCGACCTGCGCACGATCCTCCCGCTCGACGAGGACGCCATCGTCGCGAGCGTGAAGAAGACCAACCGCCTGCTGGTCGTGCACGAGGACACCCGCACCGGCGGGATCGCGGGCGAGATCGCCATGCGGGTGAACGAGAAGGCGTTCGAGTGGCTCGACGCGCCGGTGCTGCGGGTGACCGCCATCGACGCCCCGATCCCCTACTCGCCGCCGCTGGAGGACTACTTCCTGCCGCAGACCGAGGACGTGGTGAAGGCCGCGCGGCACCTGGCGAACTACTAGTGATTTAGTGCTTAGTCCTTGGTGTGTTAGTGATCGGGAGCGCACTAAGGACTAAGCACTAAAACACTAAGGACTAAGCACTTGGGACTTTCCCGGAACCCGGACTTACGATCATGGCCCGTGTAGACGTACCGATGCCGCAGATGGGCGAGTCGATCGCCGAGGGCACCGTCTCCCGGTGGATCAAGAAGGTCGGAGACGCCGTCCAGCGCGACGAGCCGATCCTGGAGATCTCCACCGACAAGGTCGACGCCGAGATCCCCTCGCCCGTGGGCGGCGTCCTGGCCGAGATCCTGGTGCAGGAGGGCACCACGGTCGAGGTGGGCACCATCGTCGCCCGCATCGAGACCGAGGCCGGCGCCGCGGCGACCGCCGGGGCCGCGCCGTCGTCCGGCGTCCCCGGCGAGAAGCAGACGCAGGTCCCCGAGGCCGCCGTCGGCCAGGCCGAGGCCCCCGCGCCCACCGCCGCGTCCGCCCCGGCCACGGCCGCCGCGTCGACCGCATCGGCCCCGCCCGCGCCGGCCACCGTCGGCGCCGGCGCCTCCTCGTCCGACGCGTCGCCCAACGGCGGGCCGCAGACGGCCGAGGAGCGGCTGCGCACCCGCTCCACGCCGCTGGTGCGCAAGATCGCCGCGGAGCACGGCGTCGAGATCTCGGCGGTGCAGGGGACCGGCCGCGCGGGCCGCGTCACCAAGGAAGACATCCTCCGCTACGTCGAGGAGCGGAAGGCCGCCCCGGCCGCCGCCGGCGCGGGGACCACGGCCGCGCCGCCGCCCGCCGGGCGCCCCGCCGCCCCCGCGCGCCCCGCGTACGAGGGCGAGGGCTTCCCGTGGGAGGAGTTCCACACCCACGCCGAGCACCCGGCGGTGGCCGCGGGGCCCAACGACCGCGTGGAGCCGATGAGCCGCATGACGCAGCTCATCGCGCAGAACATGGTGCTGTCGCGGCGCATCTCCGCGCACGTGCACTCGTACTTCGAGGTCGACTACTCCCGCGTCGACCAGGTGCGCGCCAAGAACCGGCGCGTGTGGGAGGAGCAGGGCGTCAAGATCACCTACACCCACTTCATCGCCTGGGCGGTGGCGCGGGCGCTGCGCGAGCACCCGAAGCTCAACGCCTCGCTCTCGACGAACGAGATCATCTACCGCGCCGACGTGAACCTGGGGATCGCGGTGGCGCTGGAGAACGGCCTCATCGTCCCCGTCGTCAGGAACGCCGACGAGCTGTCGCTGGTGGGCCTCGCCAAGCGGGTGAACGACATCGCCACCCGCGCGCGCAACAAGCAGCTCAAGCCCGAAGAGGTGCAGGGCGGCACCTTCACCATCACCAACCCGGGGATCTTCGGCACCACCATCGGCTTCCCGATCATCAGCCAGCCGCAGGTGGCCATCCTGGGCGTGGGCGGCGTGGAGATGCGCCCCGCCGTGGTCACCGACGAGTACGGCAGCCACGCCATTGTGCCGCGCAAGCGGGGCTACCTCTCGCTCGGCTACGACCACCGCCTGGTCAACGGCGCCGACGGCGACCAGTTCCTGGCGCGCGTCAAGCAGCTCCTGGAGACCTTCCCCGAGCAGGCCTGACGCGGGATCGTCCGACAGGAATCCGGGAGGCCCGGCATCGACCGCCGGCCTCCCGGAGCCACGTCGCGGATCGGGTGTAAGCGAGATGCGCGACGAGCCGGTGCAGGGAAACGCGAAGGCGTGGAGCATGTCGATCGAGACCGTCACCGACCGCCGCCCCCTCGAAGTCCGCCGCCTGGGGCTCGTCCCCTACGGCGAGGCGCTGGCCGTCCAGGAAGACCTGGTGCGGCGCCGGCGCGCGGGCGAGGCGCCCGACACGCTGCTGCTGCAGCAGCACCCGCACGTGATCACGCTGGGCAGCGGCGCCCACGCCGAGAACGTGCTGGTTACCCCCGAGCAGCGCGCCCGGCGCGGGATCGAGCTGTTCGAGACCGGGCGCGGCGGCGACGTCACCTACCACGGCCCCGGCCAGCTCGTCGGCTACCCGATCCTCGACCTCAAGCCCGACCGCTGCGACCTGCACCGCTACCTGCGCGACCTGGAGGAGGTGCTCATCGCCGTCCTGGCCGAGTACGGGCTGGAGGGCGGGCGCAAGGAGGGGCTCACCGGCGTGTGGGTGGCCGACCGCAAGCTCGCCGCCATCGGGGTGCGCGTCTCGTCGGGGTGGATCACCAGCCACGGCTTCGCGCTGAACGTCGAAACCGACCTCTCCTTCTTCGGCGCCATCGTCCCCTGCGGCATCCGCGACCACGGCGTGGGCTCGATCGCGGAAGAGCTCGGCCGCCCCGTCCCCATGCGCGAGGTGGAAGACGCCGTCGTGCGCGCCATGGAGCGCACCTTCGGCTACGCCGCCCCGGGCTGAAGCTCCCCGCGGGCTCGGCCTCGCCCTCTCTTCGTGCCGCTCCTTAGCGGCCCTGCCTGGAGTCTTGACTTCGGTTCGTCCACAGCGTACACTATTCTTCGAATTCTGTTCGGTGTACCCTGCACACGGAGCCGAGCCATGACCCTGACCGTCCCCGACGTCCCCGAAGACCTGCTCGAAGAGCTCGAGGAGTTCGCCAGCGTCAGCCGCACCAGCCTGCGCACCGCGGCGGTGCTGCTCCTGCTGAACGGCCTCACCAGCTCGCGCGGAAGGCTCAGGGGGATCGCCGACCCGGGCGCCGCGCTCGTCCTGGCGGAGGACGCGTGATCGTCGTCGACTCCGACCTGATGGCGGGGCTCTGCGTCCCGGGGCTGGACCCCGCGCTCGCGCGGCGCCTGCGCGCCCGCGAGCCCCGCTGGGCCATGCCGCGCGTGTGGCGGGCGCGCTTCCGCGACGTCGTGGCCGCGCTGGTGCGCGCCGGCCGGCTGCCGCTGGACGAGGCGGTGAAGCTGGAGGGGATCGCCGCCTCGGCCCTGCACACGAGCGACGTGGAGTCGTCGGGGAAGGTGGTGCTCCGGCTGGTGGTCGAGTCGGGGTGCCCGGCCGAGCTGTGCGAGTTCGTCTGGCTGGCGCGGGCCCTCGACGTGCCGCTGGTCACCACGCTGCCGGCGCTGCTGGCCGCCTTCCCGGGCACGGCGGTCGAGCCCGAGGCGTTCCTGTCCGGCGCGCCGGCGGCCGCGGGGTGAGCGGGATCACTCCGGGGCGGGGCCCTCGGCGGCGGGGGCGGCGGCCGGCTCGTCGAGCGCGCGGCGCACCCGCTCGGCGAGGGCCTCGGCGGTGAAGGGCTTCTCCAGGAAGCCGATGCCGGGGTCCAGCACCCCGTGCCGCTGCACCGCCTCCTCGGTGTAGCCCGAGACGTAGAGGACGCGTAAGCCCGGGCGCGCGGCCAGGAGGCGCGCCGCCAGGTCGCGCCCGCCCAGGCGCGGCATCACCACGTCGGTCACCAGCAGGTGGATCGGCCCGCGGTGCGCCCCGGCCACCCGGAGCGCCTCCTCGCCGTCGGCCGCCTCCAGCACGGTGTAGCCGCTCCGCTGCAGCACCCGCCTGGCCAGCCGGCGCACCGTCTCCTCGTCCTCGGCCAGGAGCACCGTCTCGGCGCCGCGGGTGGGGGCGGCGGCGCCGGGCCCGGAGGCGGCCTCCTCGGCGGGGGCCTCCACCGGGGGGAGGTAGATGCGGAAGGTGGTGCCGTTCTCGGGCTCCGAGTACACCCAGATGTAGCCGCCGCTCTGCTTGACGATGCCGTACACCGTCGAGAGCCCCAGCCCCGTGCCGCGCGGCTTGGTGGTGAAGAACGGCTCGAAGACGCGCTCCTGCGTCTCGCGGTCCATCCCGTGGCCGGTGTCGGTCACCGCCAGCAGCACGTAGCTGCCGGGGACCACGTACGGGTAGGTGCGCTTCAGCTCCTCGTCGAGCCGGGCGTTGCGCGTCTCCACGATCAGCCGGCCGCCCGACGGCATGGCGTCGCGGGCGTTCACCGCCAGGTTCAGCAGCACCTGCTCCAGCTGCCCCGGGTCGGCGCGCACGTGGGCCGCCGAGCGCTCCAGCCGGGTGACGAGCTCCACGTCCTCGCCGATCAGCCGGCGCAGCATGCGCTCCATGTCGAGCACCACCGCGTTCAGGTCCAGCACGCGCGGCTGCAGCACCTGCCGGCGGCTGAAGGCCAGCAGCTGGCGGGTGAGCCCGGCGGCCCGCTCGGCGGCGTGGCGGATCTCCTCCACGTCCTCGCGGCGGGCGTCGTCGGGGGGGATGTCGAGCAGGAGGAGCTCGGCGTTGCCGCGGATGGCGGTGAGCAGGTTGTTGAAGTCGTGCGCCACGCCGCCGGCCAGGCGCCCGATGGCGTCGAACTTCTGCGCCTGCAGGAACTGCTGCTGCGACAGGCGCAGCGCCTCCTCGGCCTGCTTGCGCTCGGTGGCGTCGCGCGAGTTCACCACGATCCCCTGCACGTCGGGGTCGTGCAGGAGGCTGGTGGCGATGGTCTCCAGGGTGCGGTAGTCGCCGTCTTTGTGCCGCACGCGGAACTCCGTCCACTGCGGCTCGCCGGGGGCGCGGATGGCGCGGTCGAACCCCTCCAGCGCGGCGGGGACGTCGTCGGGGTGCACGTGCTCGAAGAGGTAGCCGCCCACCAGCTCCCGGGGCTCGTACCCCAGCACCCGCTGCACCGAGGGGCTGGCGAAGCGCACGTCGCCGTCGCCCTCCAGCACGGTGATCACGTCCTGCCCCATCTCGATCAGCGAGCGGAAGTGGCGCTCGCGCCGGCGCAGCGCCTCCTCGCTGGCCCGCCGCTCGGTGATGTCGCGCACGTTGTACACGATCCCGCCCACCGCCGGGTCGTCCAGGAGGTTGCGGGCCGAGAGCTCCACCACCCGCCAGGTGCCGTCGCGGCGGCGCATGCGCAGCTCCGCCTCCTCCGCGCCGCCGGGCGCGGCCAAGAGCCGCTCGAACGCCGCGCGGGCGGCGGGGACGTCGTCGGGGTGGACGGCGCCCAGCACGGGCGTCTTCACCCACTCGCGCGGCGCGTACCCGGTGACGCGCTGCACGGCGGGCGAGGCGTAGCGCAGGGTGCCGTCGGCGTTGCCCACGGCCACGATCTCGGCCGAGGTCTCGATCAGGGCGCGGAAGTAGTCGCCGCTGCGGCGCAGGGCGGCCTCGACCTGCTTGTGGGCGGTGACGTCGCTCACCAGCCCTTCCAGCAGCACGGGCTCGCTCCCGGCGCGCACCGCCACGCCGTGCTCCTCCACCCAGCGCTCGCGCCCGCCGCGCGTCCTCAGCCGGTACTCCACCCGGAAGGCGCGCCCCGCCGCCACGGCCGCCTGCACGGCCTGCCAGACGCGCTCGCGGTCGGCGGGGTGGATGAGCTCGGCCCACGCGACCGCGGCGTTCCCCACCAGGTCGGCGGGGTCCCACCCGGTGAGGTCGCGGCACCCCTCGCTCACCAGCTCCATGGTCCAGAGCCGGTCGTTGCGGCAGCGGTACGCCATCCCGGGGAGGTGGGCCAGGAGCGCGGCCAGCGCGCCGCGGCTCTCGCGCAGCTCCTCGTCCATGCGCCCGCGCTCGATGGCGTGGCGCACGGCGCGCTGCAGGAGCGCGGGCGTCAGCTCCTCCTCGCAGAGCACGTCCGCGGCGCCCGCGCGCAGCGCGTCGGCCGCGGGGGCGGGGTCGTCCGCGCGGGCCACCAGCAGCACCGGCGCGCGGCACCCCGCGTCCGCCGCGGCGCGCGCCAGCTCCACCCCCGTGCGCCCCTCCAGCCGCGCCGGCGCCAGCACGGCGTCGGGCGCGCACGAGGCGGCCGCGCGCACTCCCGCCTCGAAGCCGCCGGCGTGCTCGACCTGGAAGGCGGCGTCGTCGGCCAGCAGGGCGCGGACGGCGGCGGCCGCGTCGCCGCCGCCGACCAGCAGCAGGCGGACGGGGGCCGCGCCCGCGGGCGCCTTCCGCGCGCGCGTCTTCGTCGTTCTCGCCGCCGACCGTATCGGCGCGAGAGAAGCGTCGGGGCTCTTGCGATCCTGCACGGGAGAGAAAAAGCCGGGAGGAAACGAGAGGGGAGAGTGGAAGGCGAAAATACTGGATCCGCCGCGCTACCGCAACCTCCGCCCACGAGAGCGGCGTCTGCCGGGTCCGAAACACGGCTGGCCTCGCACGGAGTCGACGGAGGTGACGGAGAGGATTCTCCGCTGATCCCGCCCCACTCTGCGTGAGAACGTCACTTACGGACGTGATGTCACGCCGTGCGCTCCATCTCGGAGCTGATCTCGCCGCCCAGGAGGATCACCAGCGAGGTGTAGTACATCCACAGCAGGAGCACGATGACGGCGCCCAGCAGGCCGTACGTCTTGCTGTACGAGCCGAAGTTGCCGACGTAGAGCCGGAAGGCGAGCGTGGCCAGCACCCAGAGCCCCGCGGCCACGGCCGCGCTCTTCAGCAGCACGCCCTTGCAGCGGCGCTGGTCGCGGTTGGGGAGCACGTAGTAGATCACCCAGAACGCGCCCACCACCAGCGCGAACGCCAGCGGCCACTGCGCGACGCTCCACGCCAGCTCGCCGGCGGCGCCGAGCCCCAGCGCGCGGGAGAGGGCGGGCCCGGCCAGGAGCGCGGCGCTGCCGGCGGTGAAGAGGACGCCCACGGCGAGCAGCGTCCCCAGCGTCACCAGCCGCTTCTGCGCGAAGCCGCGCTTCTCCGTGATCCCGTAGGCGGCGTTCAGCGCGTCTTCCAACGCGGCGAACACGCTGGAGCCCGACCAGAGCGCCAGCAGCAGGCCCAGCGAGAAGAGGCCCGGGTGCTCGCTGCGCACCACCTCGTCCACGAAGCCCTGCACCAGGCCGCTCGCCTCGCCGGGGAGGTTGCCGCGGAGTTGCCGGGTGAGCCAGTCGGCCGTGGCGTCGCCGCCGAACATCCCCGCCAACCCGAACGCGGCCATCAGCAGCGGCGGGAGGGAGAGGAAGAAGTAGTAGGCCACCTTCGCGGCTTGGCCGGGGATGTCGTCGCGCTTGAGCTCCGTCCACACCCGCTTCCACAGCGGCAGCGAGAGCGGGGGCGATCCGTCGTCGCGCTCAGGGGCCGTTCGAGGCGTGTGATCGGCACGCTCCCGGCGGATGCCAGGCGCCAGGCGCCGGACGCCGCCGTTCCCGCCGCCCCGCGCTCCCCCGGCGGCGAGCGCGGCGCGCAGGCCGGAGGCCTCGCCCCGGGCCCAGTCGCCCGTCTCGCGCAGCGTCTCCAGCGTCTCCCCGGGCGCGAGCGAGGCCCGGCGGGCGCTCCTGGCGCCGCCCACGACCAGGAGGCCGCCGGCCGCCAGGAGCGCGGCGCCGACCAGGAGCGCCGCGAGCCAGTAGCGCCCTCCCATCAGCTCGCCCAGGCCGGCGACCAGCGCCGCCACCAGCACCAGCGCGCCGACGGAGCCGGCGACGGCCCCGGCGGCGATCTTCCCCGCGCTCCCGGCCAGCGCGCGGGCGCCGCGGCCCACCTCGGCGCGGGCCAGCGCGATCTCCTGGCGCACCAGCGCGGCCGCGTCGGCGCCGAGCGAGCGGAGCAGCTCGCCGAGCGGGCGCTCGTCCCCGCCGCCGCGCGGGTCGAGGCGGGTCTCCGGCTCCATGGATGCGGGCGAGAGGGTGGACGGACGTGCTTCACGGCCTGAGAGGCGCGGGGCAAGTTGGATGCCCGTTGCCTGCCAGCGATTCGCGTAGCAGATTTGCCGCGCAAGCCGTTTCCGCTCGCCTGCCGCCGGAGGGTGGATGAGGAGGGTTTCACAGACAGCCGCGGGGATCGTGCTGTACCACGCCCGCGACGGCGAGCGGCGGTACCTGCTCGTCCGCTCGGCGCTCACGCGGCGGCCGATCTGGGAGTTTCCGAAGGGCGGGGTGGAAGCGGGGGAGACCGACGAGGTCGCGGCCGAGCGCGAGCTGCGCGAGGAGGCGGGGCTCAGGGTCGGGGACTACCGCGTGCTCGAAGGCTTCCGCGACGAGGAGCGCTACGTCTTCACCCAGGGGCGGGCCGAGGCGCGCACCCTCATCGTCAAGCGCGTGGTCTACTTCGTCGCCGAGGCCTTCACCGACGCCGTCACCATCAGCCACGAGGCCGAGGACTTCCGCTGGGCCACCTTCGACGAGGCCCTGCGGCTGCTGCGCTTCCCCGGCAAGCGCGCGGTGCTGGAGCGCGCGGAGGCGTTCCTGGCGAAGCGCGCGGAGGTGCCGGCGGCGTGAACGGCAAGTGCGAAGTGCGAGGTGCGAAGTGCGAGATCGCGCGGGTGCGGTCTCGCGCTTTTTTGCATCGGCTTTCGCTCAGGATCTAGATTCGGAATGCCTCACGCAGAGCAGCGGAGTCAGCGGAGAACAGCGCAGGTTTAATCCTGATTGGTGGAGGACGGTGATGCAGACCGGCGGATGATCCACGCCCGGATCATCCGTCGTTCCGGACTTCGTACCTTCGTACTTTCGTACAGGCGCCTCAGGGCACGCGAATGTCTCCTGCGATGGCTCGATCCTGCTGCTGTTGGGCCTTGCGTGATTCCAGGCGCTGCGACATCCACTGGCTGATGTTACGCAGCACGACGGAACTCTCGTAAGGGACACTGTGCAATATCCCCCGCGTTCGGAAAATACGCTCCCGGAGCGTGAGCCCGAGATCGCGTGCCGAGGGACGGACGGGGACGGTCTTGGGGTCGGTGAGCGGGACGTCGTACTGTATGATTCCCAACCACGGATTCGCGCTGATTTCGCCCCGACCGAAGGCGAGGTTGCGCAGCTGCGTGAGCCCGCCGATCACCGGAAGCGCGAAGGCCAGCGCCAGCCAGATGGCGACCAGCGCGAAGCCGAGAAGGGCCCAGCCTATGATCAGGATGTGATATGCCGTGTCGAACCCGAGGACGGCGGCGAGCAAGCCGAGCACGAAGACCATGCCGAGCCCCACGCCGAGCGGCTCCCAGCTGTCGTGGACCGCACCCCATGCTTTGCTCGGAACCTCCGACACACCACTCCCGACGCCGAGTGCCAGCTTTGCTTCATCCCCGGAGAGCTTCACGCAGTAGAACGGAATTCCGCGGAGAACGGGGCACGTGAGTTCGTCTTTCACCCGTGCGTGCAATTGCCGAACTCGTTCGGGGAGAGTCTTTATGAAGAACCTGCGCGAGGCGCGCCAAACATAGATCATCGCCAGCACTCCCAGTATCCCGAGGAGCCAGGATACGGGTTGAACGGCCGGGTGTGCGGAGAGCGATTCGTTTTCCAGTATCAGGGTCAACGGAAACCAGAACACCGAGATCGCCAGCCACGCGAGTGCGATCGGGATGGGCCACTGCAGGAACACCAGGGTGCGCTCGAGTGCACGTGTTTCGTAGCGGAGAAAGGGGGTGGCGAAACAGACCACGCCGGCGATCGCGTGATGCTCCGCTTCCGACAGTTCACGCAGCGCGTACACGGCGACGTTTCCGCCGTGGCTGTGAGCCACGATGAAGTGGACGAGCGCGGGATTCGCGGCGATTTTTTCCCGCAGCCGGCGGGCGAGATCACGGCCGCCCGCAAGGCGCGCCTCGTGCGTGTTCAGCCCGCTCCACTCGAAGGCTTCGAATTGCGTGTCCGCTCCGAGTGCGTCGCCGAGGTACGCGCGCACGCTGGACCCTGGCTGCGTCCACGGCGCGCCTCGCGCGAAGGTTCCGTGGACGAGCGTCACGGCTGTGTCCATCAGCTTCTCCTATCGGGGAGAACGACCGGAATGAGCGGCGCTCTCGCGGCGCGCCGGGCTGGAGATGGGCGCCGACCCCGACCCTCCGCCGCGTTCGGCCGTCTGGCCGGCGTGGAGGGGGCGCCATCGGTGGTTTTGCTGGATGTTGACGATGTGGATCTAGTGGAGCAGCCGGTCGATCGGTGCCGTCGCCGTCACCTCATTGTTGCACGATCTCGCCCCCGCTCTCGAAGCCGTTGTTGCTGGTCAGCACCGTCTGAGGCTGGTCCGTACCAGCGGCTGATCAACTGGAAGAAGAGCATGGCGCCGGAGCGGCTGATCGGCAAGGATTTCGGATCTCGTCCACGATCAGGAGCCATGCGCAGGTCCGCGTCTTGAGCCGCGGCACGAACTTGCCCGCAGTCTGCGCTTCCTCCAGCGAGCGACGGTGCACGCAGTTCCGCACTTTCGCACTTCAGTGCGCCGGCAGCCGCACCGTGAACGTGCTCCCCGCGCCGGGCTGGCTGCGGGCGGTGATCTGGCCGCCGTGCTGGTCCACGATCATGCGGGCGATGGCCAGGCCCAGGCCCGTGCCGCCGCTCTTCTCGCGGGCGGCGTCGGCGCGGTAGAAGCGGTCGAAGACGCGCGGCAGCGCCTCGGGGGCGATGCCGCAGCCGGTGTCGGCGACCGAGACCTCCACCCAGCGCGAGCGCGCCTCCCCGGCGCCGTCGGCGAAGGGCGGCGAGACCTCGCGCGCGGTGATGGTGACGGCGCCGCGCTCGGTGAACTTCACGGCGTTGGAGACCAGGTTCAGGAACAGGCGCCGGAGCGGCCCCGCGGCGCCCGTCGCCGGGAGCGACTCGGGGGCGTCCAGCCGCACCTCCACCGGCTTGCCCATCGCCAGCGCCGCGCCGATGTCCTGCACGTCGCGCAGCACGCTGGCCAGGTCCACCCGCTCCATCACCGGGCCGATGGCCTGGTCGCCGCGCGCCAGCGTCAGCAGGTCCTCCACCAGGTGCAGCATCGTCCCCGTCTCCTCCAGCACCTCCTCCAGCGTCTGGCGCAGCTCGGGCGCGCCGCGCGGGCGGGCGAGCGCCACCTCGGCCGTGCCGCGGATGGCGGTGAGCGGCGTGCGCAGCTCGTGGCTGGCGTCGGCGGTGAAGGCCTTGAGCGCCTCCACCGCCCGCTCCAGGCGCTGCAGCATGCCGTTGAACGACTGCGACAGCTCGCGCAGCTCGGCGGGGTGCTCGGGGACGTCCACCCGCCGCGAGAGCCCGGCGATGCCGATCTCGCGCAGGGCGGCCACCAGGCGGTCGAGGGGCTGCAGGAGCCGGTTGGCCACCGAGAAGCCCACCGCGGCGGCCGAGAGCGCGGTCACCGGGATCAGGAGCAGCGCGATCACCGCGAAGGAGCGCAGCGCCGCCTTCTCCACCTCGCCCGTGCTGGGGACGAAGATCTCCACGATCTCGCCCGTGGCCAGGCGGGTGCGGCGGCGCACGGCCTCCACGTCGCCCGGCCCCGGCTTCACCCGCTCCTCCAGCACGGCCACGCGGGGGATGCCGGGGGGGATGGCGATCTGCTCGGCCGCCAGCGCCGACTGCCGGAGCGACTGCGTGCGGGTGCGGGCCAGCGCGCGCTCCAGGATCAGGTAGGTGGCCGCCGCGAACAGGGTGAGCGCCACCAGCAGGATCGCCGAGTAGCCCACCACGATCTCGCGGCGGAGCGACCACGGCCGCGCGCGCGTCACGGGGCCGGCTCCGGCTGGCGCACCACGTAGCCCACGCCGCGCACCGTCTGGATCAGCTCGCGGTCGCGGTCCTGCAGCTTGTTGCGCAGCGAGTTGATGCACACGTCCACGATGTTGGTGCCGGGGTCGAAGCGGATCCCCCACACGTGCTCCATCAGCGTGGCGCGCGAGAGGGGGCGGTCGACGTTGCGCAGGAGGAACTCCAGCAGCGCGAACTCCTTGGGGGTGAGCTCCACCGCCTCGGCGCCGCGGCGCACCTCGCGCGTGGCGGGGTCCATCTCCAGGTCGCCCGCCCGGAGCAAGGCCGGCGCGCCGGGGCCGCCGGAGCGGCGCAGCAGGGCGCGCAGGCGGGCGGTGAGCTCCGAGAACTCGAACGGCTTGGTCAGGTAGTCGTCGGCCCCCGAGTCCAGCCCCTCCACCTTGTCCTCGGTGCGGTCGCGCGCGGTGAGCAGGAGCACCGGGAGCGCCACGCCCGCCGCGCGCAGGTCGCGCACCAGCTCCAGCCCGCTCCGGCCGGGGATCATCACGTCCACCACGGCGGCGTCGAAGCCCTGCGTGCTGGCCTTCTGGAACGCCTGGTCGCCGTCGGCGGCGGTCTCCACCACGTACCCCTCCTCGCGCAGCCCCTTCTGCAGGAAGCCGGCGATGCGGAGGTTGTCTTCCACGATCAGGATGCGCATCGGCAGAAAGTGCGAGAGTGCGAAAGTGCGTGAGTGCGTTCCGGCGCGACGTCGGATACACCAGAATCGGGGTCGCGGCGCCGGTCCGCCCGAAGATTAAGGGGGGCTAACCGCCGCCTAATCGGGCCTTAATCACAGTCCAGAACGCCGCGGCGCCCAACCGTGTAGTGAGGTGCCGCAACACGCGCAGACGTTCACCCGAACGACATAACTGATCATGAAGCAGACTCTTCGCAAGCTCGCGCTCCCGGGCGTGCTCACCCTGGGGCTGGGCGCGGGCCTCACCCTGGCCGAGGCGGCGCGCGACCCGATCGCCGACGCGGCGGCGCAGCAGGGCGGCGCGGCGGTGCAGGCGCCGGCGTCGGCCCAGGCGCTCTCCTCGGCGTTCCGCCAGGCCAGCCGCTCGGCGCTGCCCGGCGTGGTGTTCATCCAGGTGCAGGCCGCCGGCCGCAACGTCGGCGGCACCCCGTTCGACGAGCTCTTCGGCGGCCGCGGCGGGCGCGTGCCGCCGCGCCAGGGCTCGGGCTCGGGGTTCGTCATCCGCCCCGACGGCTACGTGGTCACCAACAACCACGTGGTCGAGGGTGCCAGCGAGGTGAAGGTGGTGCTCTCGGACAAGCGCGAGTTCGAGGCGCGCGTGGTGGGGCGCGACCCCAACACCGACATCGCGGTGCTCAAGATCGACGCGCGCGACCTTCCCACCCTCCCGCTGGGCGACAGCGACGCGCTGGAGACGGGCGACTGGGTGCTGGCGCTGGGCTACCCGCTGCAGCTGGGGCAGACCACCACGGCGGGGATCGTGAGCGCCAAGGGGCGCAGCATCGGGATCATGGAGCGCAACGCCAGCGCCACCGCGCCGCTGGAGCACTACATCCAGACCGACGCGGCCATCAACCCCGGCAACTCGGGCGGGCCGCTGGTGGACCTGCAGGGGCGCGTGGTGGGCGTCAACAGCGCCATCGCCTCGCCCACCGGCTTCTACTCGGGGTACGGGTTCGCCGTGCCGATCAACCTGGCCAGGCGCGTGGTGGACGACCTGGTGAAGGACGGCGTGGTGCACCGCCCGATGATGGGGATCGAGATCCGCGACGTGGGCACCGCCGACGCCGAGGTCTTCCGCCTTCCCTCGCCCACGGGCGTGGTGGTGGCGGGCGAGCCCAGGGGCGCCGCTCGCGAGGCGGGGCTCAAGCTGGGCGACGTGATCGTGGCCATCGACGGCCAGCCGGTGCGCGACCAGGGCGAGCTGATGGAGATGGTGATGCGCAAGACCCCGGGCGACCGGGTGGCGGTGGACTACGTGCGCTACGGCGACCGGCGCCAGGCCACCGTGCGCCTGACGGAGATGGACACCCGCTCGGCGGCGGTGGAGGAGCGGGGCCGGGCCGAGCCCGCCGAGTCTGCCGAGGGCCGCGTGGGCTTCAGCGCCACGGAGATGACGCCGCAGATCGCGCGGGAGATCCGCTCGACCCGCGCCGACGGCGTGGTGGTGGACGGGGTGGACCCCTCGGGCCCGGCCGCCGGGCAGCTGGCCGTGGGGCTGGTGATTGAGCGCTTCAACGGCCGCGAGATCGGGAGCGTGGCCGACCTGCGCCGGGCCGTGGACGAGCTCCGCCCCGGCCAGGTGGTCTCGATCCTGGCGCGCCGCCCCGACGGCTCGCAGACGATCGTGAACTTCCGGGCCCGGAACTGAAGTGCGTGAGTGCGGAAGTGCGTGAGTGCGTAACTACAAACTTCTTTTGGTGAGGGGGAAGGATGTACGAAACACTCACGCCTTCCGCACCACGCGGAACCATCCTGGCGAGCGGGGCTGAGCCTCCGCTCGCCGGGCCTTCCGCAGAGACGCCCGCACCGGGTCCGTCTCCCGAGGGATGAGGTGGGCAGCCGATGCAACCTCGGAGCCCGTTCGGACGTCCAAGGTACAGGAAGACCCAACCTCCTTATCGGTGCGGTGCGCCAGGCGCATCGCTGCGGGATAGATGAGAAGCGGGCCGGGGGGATCACCCCTCGGCCCGCTCCACTTTCGCACTTTCGCACTCACGCACTCACGCACTCACGCACTCACGCACTCCCCCGTTGACACCCCCGTCCGCTCCGTCTACTCTACTCACTTCCCCCGCCGCCCACCTCGTCACCGGGAAACCGACGTGCTGCTGGGAGCCCACGTCTCCACCGCCGGCGGCTGCCGCAACGCCCCGGCGCGCGCCGCCGAGATCGGCGCCACCGCCATCCAGATCTTCACCAAGCAGCCCAACCGCTGGGCCGAGGTGACGCTCTCCGACGAGGAGTGCGACCTGTACCGCGGCGGGCTGCACACGCACGGCGTCTCGTACGCCAACGCGCACGACAGCTACCTGATCAACCTGGCCTCGCCCGACCCCGTGCTGCGCGACCGCTCGCTGGCCGCGTTCCGGGCCGAGCTGCTCCGCGCCGAGCGGCTGGGACTGGACGCGCTGGTCACGCACCCCGGCAACGCCACCGACGGCGACCTGGCGCGCGGCCTGGCGCAGAACGCGGCGCTCGTCGAGCAGGCGCTGGAGGAGGTCGGGGGGACGGTGATGGTGCTGCTGGAGACCACCGCCGGCTCGGGGAAGGTGATCGGCGCGCGCTTCGAGGAGCTGGCGGAGATGATCGAGCGCGTCTCGCCCGCGAACCGCCACCGGGTCGGCGTCTGCCTGGACACCTGCCACGTCTGGGCGGCGGGCTACGACCTGGTGGGCGACTACGAGGGCGTCTTCGCGCGGCTGGGCGACGTGATCGGGCTCGACCGGCTGAAGCTCTTCCACCTGAACGACTCGGTGGCGCCCTTCGCCAGCCGTCGCGACCGCCACGCGGCGATCGGCGAGGGGACGCTGGGCGAGGAGCCCTTCCGCCGGCTGATGACCGACGAGCGCTTCGCCGCGACGCCTAAGGTCATCGAGACGCCCAAGGAGGGCGACGACCCCAAGGACCTGGTCACCCTCGACCGGCGCAACCTGGCGAAGCTGCGGTCGTTCGTCGGGTGAGTACGGGAGTACGAAAGTACGGGAGTACGGGAGTACGAAGGGCGGAAGCGGGCGCGCCGGTGTCGGAAGTGACGCCGGCGCGCTCGATTCCATGCGTCGGGCGGAAGCTCCGCTCAGCGGCTCGGCAGGCAGCAGATGCAGATCCCGCGGTGGATTTCCTGCCCGCCCGCGGCGCCGCACTGGAAGGTGCAGATCCGGTCGTCGCAGCGGGGAGCGGCGGCGGCGTCTTCTCCCGGCGCCGCCAGCGCCTGCGCCGCGCCGAAGCCCAGGCCGCCGGCCACCGCCAGGCCGAGCGCCAGCTTCCTCCAGGTCGTTCCGAAGCGCTTCATCCCGCCACCTCCTCCGAATTCCGCGTTCACCGCCCCGGCGGCGCACTGCGCGCGGCCGGGCGGGGAGCCCGGCGCAACAGTCGCGCCCGAGGACAAGCCGTGGAGTACGCGTCGGGGTGACCGGTTCGACGTCGGTCTGGCCCCGCCGGGCGTACTCTCGTACTTTCGTACTCCCGTACTTTCGTACTGCGTACTGAAGTCGGAACCACCGTCCCCGGAGAGGGTACGCCGTCCCGCCATGCGAACCCCGTCCGTTTTCCCGGTCCCGCGCCGCGTCGCCCTGCTGCTGGCGGCGCTGCTGCACCTGCTCGGTGTGGCGGCGGGGCCGGCGCTGCACGGGTGGACGCGGCCCGACCCCCACCTGCCCGGGTGGTCGTCGGACCGCGAAGACGCGCCGCTGGCCGCGCACGACGAGCTCACGTGCGTCATCTGCCAGGCCGGCAGCGGCCCGGCGCTCCCCGCGCCGGCCGACGTTCCCTTCGTGCGCGAGGCGCCTCACACCGCGCCCGTTCCCGCTTCCGCTCCCCTCCGCGCCACGCCGGGCCTGGCCCGGACGCAGGCGCGCGCCCCGCCCGTCTCCCTCGTCTGACCCAGCGCCCGCGGCCCCCTGACCGGGTCCGCAGGGCACGCCGCGCCTCCGCCGTTCTCCCGCGTCCGCAGTTTCGCGGGGGCGCGGGGCTCCATGCGTGGCGCAACCGAGGACGCGCGCCCCACTCCGGCGGCGCGCGAGACAGACGAGGCGCATCGACATGCGAATACCGATCTGCATGATCGCGCTCCTGGCGGCCGGCGCCACCGCGGCGGCCGCCCAGCGCGACACCATACCCGCGCGCCCCACCCCCGCGGACTCGGCCGCCGCCGACTCGGCGGCCATCGTCCGCGAGCTGGAGGGGATGCAGCGGCGCGACACCATCCCCGGCGCCGTGGTGGGCGGCGGGCCCGCCGCCCGGCTGCTGCCGGACATCAGCGTGGTGGGCGACCTGGCGGCCGACCTCTCGCCCGAGGGGAGCACGCAGGAGACCGGCGACCGCTTCGCCGTCCGCGAGATCGAGGTGGCGTTCCAGGCCGCGGTGGACCCGTACTTCCGCGGCGACGTGTTCCTGGGCTTCTCCGACGCGGAGGGCGTGGCCGTCGAGCAGGCGTACCTCACCGCCACCAGCCTCCCCTGGGGGCTGGAGGCGCGGCTGGGGCGCTTCCTGATGCCGTTCGGGAAGCAGAACACCACGCACCGGCACGACCTGCACACGGTCGAGTACCCGTGGGTGATCCAGCGCTTCCTGGGCGAGGAGGGGCTCAAGGGCACCGGCGTGTGGGCCAGCCGCGTCTTCGCGCCCTTCGGCTTCTACCAGGAGCTGCTGGTGAACGCGGTGGACCGGCTGGGCGAGCCGGTGGAGGGGCTGGCGACGGCGGAGCCGACGAACAAGAAGCTGGGCGGGCTGGGCTACCTGGCGCGGCTGCGCAACTACGTGGACCTGTCGCAGGCCAGCAACATGGAGCTCTCCTTCAGCGCCATGACGGGCAAGCGCGCCCAGCCGGTCGACGTGCCGGAGACGGACGAGGTCAACGCCTTCGCCCAGCGGCAGACCACGCTGGGGGCCGACTTCACCTTCCGCTGGCGGCCGCTGCAGCAGGGGCTCTACCGCTCGCTGATCGTGCAGGGCGAGGTGATGCACCAGATCAACCACGACCCGGGCGAGGCGGTGGAGCTGCCCGACGGGACGGTGGACTTCCTGGGCCCGCGCCGCGACTTCACCGGCGCGTACGGCTTCGCGCGCTACCAGGTCTCGCAGCGCACCTTCCTGGGCGCGCGCTTCGACTGGGTGCAGGACCCCGAGGCCGACGGCGAGGCGCTCACGGCGGGCTCGGGCTACCTGGAGTTCTTCCCCAGCGAGTTCAGCAAGCTGGTGGCGGCGTTCGAGCGCCTCTCGCCCGGCGGCGGCGACGCGGTGAACCGCATCATCCTGCAGGCGACGTTCGCGCTGGGGCCGCACAAGCCGCACCCGTTCTGAGGCGGGATGCCCGTGGGGAGAGGGTCGCGCGGGAAGCGGCTCCGGTGCCGCCGCGGGGGCCCTCACCCGCCGCCTTGGAGCGGCAACCCTCTCCCAACTTCGGGAGAGGGTGGACTTTACGGGCCGGTGCGGGGTTGTGCCGGCTGTTCCCCGTAGCCCGCTTCCTGTCCCTGCAGTTGCGTGAGGGATGCGCGCCCGGAGGGCCGGGACACCGGCGCGCGGGAGCGGAAGCCGGGGGAGCGGGAAGATGGTGGGCGCGCCGGGGGCCCGGCGCCGTTGGGCACAGCTGTATCGTGCCCTACGGCGCGCGCAGCCCGGCCCGGAGCGCAGCGGAGGGACACGCCGAACCAGCAGTTGAAGTTCGCAGTTCGCTCAAGGCCTCGGAAGCGATGAGGCCCGATCGATAGAGACGGAAACGAGGGAACCCGTGCGAGGAGAAGGACCGATGCACGCATCGAGGAAGACCGCCGTGCTGCTCGCGGCCGCGCTGGGGCTCCTGGCCGGCCCCGCGGCGGCGCAGCAGCGGCAGCTCAAGGTGGTGACCAGCACCACGGACCTGGCGGACCTGGCCCGGGAGGTGTGCGGCGCCCGCTGCCAGGTGGTGCACATCAGCGAGGGGTACCAGGACCCGCACTTCGTGGAGGCCAAGCCCAGCTTCATCCTCCAGCTCAGGAACGCCGACGTGTTCGCCTTCGTGGGGCTGGACCTGGAGGTGGGGTGGATGCCGCTGCTGATCAACGGCGCGCGCAACCCCAGGATCCGCCCCGGCGGCACCGGCTACGTGGACGTCTCGCGGGTGATCCCGGTGCTGGACCGCGCCCGCGGCAGCGTGGACCGCAGCCAGGGCGACGTGCACGCGGCCGGGAACCCGCACTACTGGCTGGACCCCGAGAACGGCCGGCGCATCGCCCGGCTCTTCCGCGACAAGTTCGTGCAGCTCGACGGCGAGGGCGCCGCGGTCTACAACCGCAACCTGCAGGCGTTCGAGGCGCGCCTGAACGCCGCCGAGCGCGCCTGGCAGCCGCAGCTGGCCCAGATCCGCGGCAAGCCGGTGGTGGCGTGGCACACCAGTTGGCGCTACTTCGCCGAGTACAACGGGATGAACATCGTGGCGTTCATGGAGCCCAAGCCGGGGGTGCCGCCCTCGCCCTCGCACCTGGCGGGGGTGATCGCCACGGTGCGGCGCACGGGGGCGAAGGTGATCGTGATGGAGCCGTTCTACGACCGCCGCACGGCCGACTTCGTGGCCCAGCGCACGGGCGCCCGGGTGCTGGTGCTGCCGCCCTCGGTGGGCGGGGTGCGCAGTATCACCGACTACATCCAGCTCATGCAGTACGACGTGTCGCAGCTGGCCGAAGCACTCCGATGAGCGACCTGGTCACCTTCGCCGGCGTGACGCTGGGGTACGGGCGCCGCGTGATCCTCTCGGGGCTCGACTTCCGCATCTCCGAGGGCGACTTCCTGGGGCTGGTGGGGCCCAACGGGGCGGGGAAGACCACCGTGCTGCGCGCCATCCTGGGCACGCTGCCGCCGCTGCGGGGGACGGTCACCCGCGCGCCGGCCCTGCGCTTCGGCTACGTGCCGCAGCGCGACCAGGTGGACTACAACTTCCCGCTGCGGGTGCTGGACGTGGTGATGATGGGGCGCTACGACCGCATCGGCCTGGGGCGGCGCCCCGGCGCGGCCGACCGCGAGCGGGCGCTCCGCGCGCTGGAGCACGTGGGGATCGCCGACCTGGCCGCCCGCCCGCTCAAGGACCTCTCCGGCGGGCAGAAGCAGCGCACGCTGATCGCGCGGGCGCTGGTGGGCGAGCCCAACATCCTGGTGCTCGACGAGCCCACCAACGGGATGGACCTGGTGTCCACCACGCAGATCCTGGGGCTGGTGCGCGAGCTGCACGAGCGCGACGGGATCACGGTGATCATGGTGAGCCACGCGCTCAACGAGGTGGCCAACTACGTGGAGCGCATCGCGCTGGTGGTGGAGGGCGCCTTCCGCATCGGCGCGGTGGACGAGATCATGAACGAGTCGGTCCTCTCCGGCATCTACGGGATCCCGGTGGAGGTCGACTCGCGCGAGGGGCACCGCATCGTGCTGGCGCGGCGCTTCCGGCCGGGAGAGGAGGCGCGCCGTGCTTGACGCCGTCCTCCTCTTCCGCGAGGCGCTGTACGGGGCGCTGGTGATCGCGCTGGCGTGCTCGGTGCTGGGCGTGTACGTGGTGCTCCGGCGCATCGTGTTCGTGGGCGCGGCGCTGGCGCAGCTCTCCTCGGCGGGGATCGCGCTGGCGCTCTTCATCTCGGGCTTCGGCATCGCCAGCGGGCTGGGGGCGCACCCGGTGACGCTCTCGCTGGTGGTGACGCTGGCCGGGGCGCTCTTCTTCAGCATGGGCGGCGCGGGCCGCGGCCGGGTGCCGCCCGACGCGGGGATCGGGGTGGCGTACGCGGTGGCGGCGGCCGCGGGGATCGTGCTGGTGGCCAAGGCCGCCACCGGCGAGGCGCACGACATCTTCCTGCAGGGCAACATCCTGGGGATCACCCGGCGCGACACGGTGGTGCTGCTGGCGGTGTCGGTGCCGGTGCTGCTGGTGCACCTGGCGCTCTACAAGGAGTTCCTCTTCGTCTCGTTCGACCGCGAGACGGCCCGCACGCTGGGCTACCGGGTGGGCGCCTGGAACCTGCTGCTGTACCTGACGCTGGGGCTGGTGATCGCCTTCGCCATGCAGTTCGCGGGGGTGATCCTGGTGTTCAACTTCCTGGTGCTGCCGGCGGTGACGGGGCTGCTGCTGGCGCGGGGGATGGCGGGGGTGTTCGCCTGGTCGGCGGCTTCGGCTCTGGTGGCGGCGGTGGTGGGCTTCACGCTGTCGGTGCCCTTCGACCTCCCCACCAGCCCCACCATCATCTGCGTCTCCGGCGCGCTGATGCTGCTGGCGTGGGCGGTGGCGAAGGTGGCGCGGAGGTGAGTGCGAAAGTGCGAAAGTGCGTGAGTGCGTAAGTGTGTGCCGCCGCCCGCGCGAGGCTCGCGTATGTTCTTTGCTGCGAAGAACCTGCGTCCACCGTCCAGGGTCTCTGATCGAGTCGTGACGATGTTCAAGACGCTGCGAAACCGCTTCTCCCTGCTGGCCGTCGCCGGGGCGGCGATGCTCTTCGCGGGGTGCGAGGACCTCGGCATCTCCACCGGGACCGGCGAGTTCCAGGTGGTGGTGACCGGGGCCACCGGGGGCACGCTGGCCACCGTGAGCACCGGCGGGCTGGTGAGCGGCTCCCTCACCGTTCCCGCCGGCGGCTCCCGGCAGATCACCGTGACCGTGCTGGACCGCGGCGGCGGCCCCGTCACGATCGGCGCGGGCGACCGGGTTCGGGTCATCGTCACCAACACGGTGGTCGCCAGCTTCACGGTGACGGGCGAGGCGGGCTCGGCGGTGACCGGAGTGCTCCACGGCGGCTCGTCCGGCAGCACCAGCCTGAGCGTTCAGCTCCTGCGCGGCGGCGTCGCGGAGTTCAACTCGGCGTCGATCCCGATCACCGTCGGCTGAGGCTCACCCGAGTCGACGGAGGACGACGCGGGTTCTCGGCTCGCTCGATCGGCTCGCTCGATCGGCTCCACGCGATACAGAGCTCGGCAAAAGACTTTCCTCACGCAGAGTCAGCGGAGTCAGCAGAGAAACCCCTCTGCTGACTCTGCGTGAGGCTAGTTGTTTTCCGAACTTGGAAATCAGGAGGCGATGGAGCTGGGGGCAGACCCGTTCCCTTGCGCGGCGCAGCCGGCGCAGCTGCCGTGGAAGGTGAGGCGGTGGTGGGAGACGATGAAGCCGTGCTCGCGGGCGATGCGCTCCGCGACCGCCTCGTCGAGCCCGCAGATGGCGACGGTGAGCACCAGGCCGCACCCGTCGCAGAGCAGGTGGTGGCTGTGGTCGTCGTGCGCGGCGAGCTCGTACAGCTCGGCCAGCCCCGCGCCGGGGGCCGTGCGCGCCAGGCCCAGCTCGGCCAGCCAGTGCAGCGTGCGGTAGACGGTCACCAGGTCCACGTGCGCCAGGCCGGGCAACGAGTGCAGCGCCTGCGCGCTCACCGGGCCGCCGGCCGCCGCCAGCGCCTCGACCACCGCGCGGCGCGGCCGCGTGAGCCGGTGCCCGCGGCGCGCGAGCAGCTCGAAGACTTCTGGGGGCGTGGGGCACATGGATGCCTGCCGGCGAAGGGTGGTCGACGAGAGAAAAACTACTTTCGTACCGTCACCGGAAGGACAATATAAGTGCAGACGGCTCCCGATGCCAAGGGTCTTCCGCGCGGGGAACGACGGGATCGGCTCCGAGACGCGCGTGGATTTGACCTGGCGCGAGGCGGCGCCTATATTCGGGGCCCAGGAAGTGGCGGGGAGCCCCATTTTTGAGCCAACGCCATTGAAGCCGGGGCCTGCTTTTGCGGCCGACGTCACGCCCGTACGGGAAGGCGGAAGGCCGCGGAGGGGTCACCCACCGTGTTCGCACGAGGCTTCAAAAATCCTCCCCGCTGCGTCCGCCCGGGCCGGTCTCGCGTCGTCCGCGAGGTCGGCCCTTTCTCACATCCATCGACGGGAGACCAGCCGTGCCGATCGTCCGCGTCACCCGGCGCGTGCACTTCAGCGCCGCGCACCGCCTGCACAACCCCGCCTTCTCCGACGAGGAGAACCGCCGTATCTTCGGGCTCTGCAACAGCCCCAACTGGCACGGGCATAACTACGAGCTCGAGATCACGGTGGAGGGCGAGCCGGACCCGGAGACGGGGTACCTGGTGGACCTGGGGCAGGTGAGGGACGTGGCCGAGGAGGTGCTGCGCGACGTGGACCACCGCAACCTGAACCTGGACGTGCCCTGGATGCAGGGGGTGATCCCCTCGACGGAGAACCTGGTGGTGGCGCTCTGGCGGCAGCTGGCGCCCCGGATGCCGCGCGGCCGGCTGGCGCGGCTGGTGCTGTACGAGACGCCGCGCAACTGGGCCGAGTACGCGGGAGAGGGGGAGTAAGGGGATGGGAGAGCTGAAGCTGCGGCCCCACGGCCGCGAGGACGACGACTCGCCCTTCCAGCGGCTCGTGCGCGAGATGCTGGACGAGCTGGGCGAGGACCCGGAGCGCCAGGGGCTGGTCCGCACGCCGGTGCGGGTGGAGAAGAGCCTGCGCTGGCTGACGCGCGGCTACCAGATGCAGGTGGAGGACGTGATCCGCGGGGCGGTGTTCGACGAGCCGCACCACAACATGGTGATCGTCAAGGACATCGAGATGTACTCGCTGTGCGAGCACCACCTGCTCCCGTTCTTCGGCAAGGTGCACATCGCCTACATCCCCAACGGGCGCATCGTGGGGCTCTCCAAGCTGCCGCGGGTGGTGGAGGTGTTCGCGCGGCGGCTGCAGGTGCAGGAGCGGCTCACCGAGCAGATCGCCCACGCCATCCAGGAGGTGCTGCAGCCCGAGGGCGTGGCGGTGGTGATCGAGGCGGCGCACCTGTGCATGATGATGCGCGGGGTGGAGAAGCAGAACTCCAAGACCATCACCAGCGCCATGCGCGGCGTGTTCCTGGAGGACATCCGCACGCGCGAGGAGTTCCTGCGCCTGGTGGCCTCGCCGGGGCACATCATCGGGTAAAGGAATCGTCCCGCTTTCGCGGTGGGAGGCTGGCTTCGGTGCGGCGGGGGCCCTCACCCGCCGCCCTGGAGCGGCAACCCTCTCCCGAGTTCGGGAGAGGGTGGACTCGACGGGGCTATTCCCTGTCCCCTGCCGTTCGCGTGAGGGATGCGCGCCCGGAGGGCCGGGACGGCGCCGCCACAGGGGTATCGTGGCGGCGGCGGCCCGGCGCGGTTGGGCAGCGTTGTTTGCTGCCCTACCGCGCGCGCAGCCCGGCCCGGAGCGCAGCGGAGGGACACGCCCGAATCGGTGGTCCAATCGGTTTCGCGGTGGGTGAGGAGGCTTCAGTGGCGGAGGAGCTGGCGGGGAAGACGGCGCTGGTGACGGGGGCCTCGCGCGGCATCGGGCGGGAGGTGGCGCGCGAGCTGGTGCGCGCCGGCGCGTGGGTGGGGATGGTGGCGCGCACCCGCGACGAGCTGGCCCGGGCGGCCGAGGAGGTGGGCGGGCACGCGATCCCCGGCGACGTCTCGACCGCCGCGGGGGCGCACGCGGTGGCCACCTACGTCACCGAGCTGCTGGGCGACGCGCCGGACCTGCTGGTGAGCTGCGCGGGGGCGTTCTCGCTGGCGCCGCTGGCCGCCACCGATCCGGCGGAGTTCGACCGCGCGCTCGCCGTGAACCTGCGCGGGCCGTTCCTGCTGGTCCGCGCCTTCCTGCCGCTGATGCTGCGCCGCGCCTCGGGGCACCTGGTCCACGTGGGGTCGGTGGCGGGACGCGCGGCCTTCCCCGAGAACGGGGCGTACAGCGCCTCGAAGTTCGGGCTGCGGGGGATGCACGAGGTGCTGCTGCAGGAGATCCGCGGCACGGGCGTGCGGGCGACGCTGGTGGAGCCGGCGGCGACGGACACGCCGCTCTGGGACCCGATCGACCCCGACAGCCGCCCCGGCTTCCCCGCGCGCGCCGCGATGCTCCGCCCGGAGGACGTGGCGCGCGTGGTGCTCTTCGCCGCGGCCCAGCCGCGGCACGTGCAGATCCCCACCATCGCGGTAGAGGCCGCGGGCTGACGGCTCCATGTTCCTGCTGAACGTCAGGGCGCACTACGACGCCGCGCACTTCCTGCGCAACTACCACGGCAAGTGCGAGAAGCTGCACGGCCACCGCTACGTGGTGGAGGCGGGGCTCGCCTTCGACGACGTGGGGGAGGGCGGCATGGCCTACGACTTCGGCGAGGCGAAGCGCCACCTGCGCGCCGTGGCCGCCCGGCTGGACCACGAGAACCTGAACGAGCTGGAGCCGTTCACGGAGCTGGAGACGAGCGCGGAGAACCAGGCGCGCTGGATCTTCGAGGAGCTGCGCGCGCTGCTGGGCGAGCGGGCGGAGAACCTGGTCTACGTGCGGGTGTGGGAGACGCCGGAGCAGTACGCGCAGTACTCGCTCAGGCCGACGTGGTGAACGGCGGGGGACAGGGGACAGGGGACAGCCGGCGGAACTGCACGGGGTTTCGATTGGACTCGGACGGAGAAACGGAGGAACGGAGAACCGAAGTCCTCCGTTCCTCCGTGTCTCGGTGTGAGACCTTTCCCGGGACCGCTCGCGGCTCCCCGGCTACTGGGCCGCCTGCTCGTTGAGCAGCTGCGCGATCTCGCGCTCGAGCCGGCCGGTGCTCACGCAGTTGACCGGGGTGCTGCTCATCCCCTGCGGCCGCCCCGAGGCCTGCACCCAGCTGCGCACCACGCTCCCGGCGCCGGCGGGCGTCACCATCGTCAGCACGCTCATCGTCACCTCGTAGCTGTCGGCGTCGCCGGCCAGCGTGCTGCCGCAGTTCACCAGGTGCGAGAGCCGGCGCTCGCCCAGCCGGCGGTACAGCCGCAGGTTCTGCCGCCCGTACAGGCGGTCGTCGGGGTTCAGGACCCCGCTGTCCCTGATGTCGAGCGACGCGTAGATCGCCGGCAGCCCCGACCACGCCCGCTCCGCGTCGGTCGCGACCGGGTACGCCCGGGTGTTCTTGTGGTTGATCAGCTCGTACTCCGAGGTGCCGCGCCGGGTGCTGATCTGCACCACCGAGCGCGTGGTCTCCATCGGAGGCAGGACCTCGGTGCGGGGAGCGGCGCTGCAGCCGGCGAGCGCCACGACTGCCAGGAGCGGCGGGCAACGCATGACTCCTCCCAAGGAACGGGTGACGCCAGCGGCGCGCTGGCCCACTCCCCAATCTGATGCGGCGCCGCGCCGCGCACCAGTCCGGCGTTCTCGGGCGGCCCCGGTCAGCCGGCCTGCAGCATCTCGCGCATCTTCGCGAAGAAGCTGGCCTTGAGCTCCTGGCTGTCCTCCTCGGAGAGCGAGCTGCGCCGGCCCGTGCGGTACTCCAGCAGGTCGGCGGGGATCTCCTTGAGGAAGCGCGAGGGCTGGCGCGGCTTCGCCTCGCGGACGCGCGCGCGGCCGCCCCCGCCGTCCTTGTCCTTCTCCTTTTCCTTCTGCGAGACCCACGCCCCCCGCGTGGCGCACCCGGAGAGCGTCAGCCGGTGCCGGGCGCGCGTGATCCCCACGTAGAAGAGGCGCCGCTCCTCGGCGATCGGGTCCAGCCCGCCCTCGGAGACCGACTCGACGCTGCGGGTGTGGGGGAGGATGTCCTCCTCCAGCCCCACGATGAAGACGTGCGTGAACTCCAGCCCCTTGGCGCTGTGCAGCGTCATCAGCGTCACGCGGTTGGGCTCGTCGTCCTCGTCCTTCCTGTCGTCGCCCTCGTCCACCAGCGAGATCTTCTCCAGGAACGCGCGCAGGGAGGGCGGCTCCCAGTCGTCCTCCTCGTCGGGGAGCGGCTGGGCGGCCCAGGCGCGCTCCTCGTAGCCCGCGATCGAGGCCACGAAGTCGCGCAGGATGTCGACGCGCACCTCGGCGGCGCGCTCGCTCTTCGCGTTGTCGGCCCGCACCGCCTCCTCCAGCCGCACGCGCGCCACCAGGTCCCTGGCGAAGGCGTGCAGCGAGCGCCCGTCCGCCGCCCCCGAGCGGACGGCGGCCTCGGCGGCGCGGTACCCGGCGCGCAGCTCCTCGACCAGCGCCACGAAGGCGCGCACCGGCTCGGCCTGCGCGCGGCTGATCCCGTCGACCGTCTCCACGCGCCCGAGCGTCTCCCACAGCCGCGCCCCCGACGCGCGCGCCGCCTCCACCAGCCTGAGCAGCGTGGTCCGCCCGATCCCGCGCGTGGGGTAGTTGATCACGCGCCGGAGCGCCACCTCGTCGTGCGGGTTCATCACCAGGCGCAGGTAGGCCACGCAGTCGGCGACCTCCTTGCGGTCGAAGTAGCTGGTGCCGCCCACCACGCGGTAGGGGAGGTTGGCCTCGCGCAGCGCCTCCTCCAGCGGGCGCGCCTGCAGGTTGGTGCGGTAGAGGACGGCGAAGTCGCTCCACTGCAGCTTCTCCGTGAGCCGCCGCACGGAGATCTCGCGGGCCACCATCTCGGCCTCGAGCACCTCGGCCGGCTTCGCCCCCTCGCCCACGAACTCCCAGTAGTCGAGCTTGGGCCCGGGGCCGTTGGCCGTGCGGAGCCGCTTCTCCTTGCGCGCGGTGTTGTGGAGGATGAGCCCGTTGGCCGCGTCGAGGATGCGCTGCGTGGAGCGGTAGTTCTCTTCCAGGACGACGACTCGCGCGCCGGGGAAGTGGCGCTCGAAGTCGAGGATGTTGCGCACGTCGGCGCCGCGCCAGGCGTAGATCGACTGGTCGTCGTCGCCCACCACGCAGAGGTTCTTGGCGGGGCCGGCCAGCAGGCGCGCCATCTCGAGCTGGGCGCCGTTGGTGTCCTGGTACTCGTCGATCATCAGGTACCGCCACCTCCGCCAGAACCCCTCGCGCGCGCCCATGTCGCCCTGCAGCAGGCGGACGGGCAGGAGCAGCAGGTCGTCGAAGTCGCACGCCCCGGCCGCGCGCAGCGCCTGCTCGTAGCGGGGGTAGACGTCGGCCGCCAGCACGGCGTAGTCGTCGCTCCGGTTCCCTTTGACGCGCCCCTCGGCCACCTCGCGCGCGGCCTCGGCCGGCGCCACCAGGCGGTTCTTCCAGTCGGAGATCTGGTAGAGGACGCGCCTGGCGTCGTAGGCGTCGTCGCCCGCGGTGGCGGCCACGTGCACCTCGTCGGCCACGATGCGCTTGACGATGGAGAGCTGGTCGCCGGTGGCGTAGATGGAGAAGCCGCGGGGAAGGCCCACCTTTTCGGCGTGCTCGCGCAGGATGCGGGCGCCGAGCGAGTGGAAGGTGGAGAGGAGGACGCCCTTCGCGTCGCGCCCCACGATGCGGGCCACGCGCTCGCGCATCTCGGCGGCCGCCTTGTTGGTGAAGGTGACGGCCAGGATGCGGCGCGGGTCCACGCCGCGCCCGCGCACCAGGTGGGCGATGCGGTAGACCAGGGTGCGCGTCTTCCCCGAGCCGGCGCCGGCCAGCACCAGCACCGGCCCCTCGGTGGCGAGGGCGGCCTCGCACTGCTCGGGGTTCAGCTCGCGGAGGTAGTGGGGGACGTTCAACGGCAGAGTACGAAAGTACGAAAGTACGGAAGTACGAAAGTACGGCAGTGGGCGGGTGCGAGGGGTGGGCGCCGCGGCAGGGACCCGCGCCGGACCCACGTACTTTCGTACTCTCGTACTCCGTACTTTCGTACTGTCGGCGGGAGGGCGGAAGATAGCCGAAAACCCGCGCCGGGTCAAAGTTTGACGGCTCCGCGCGCGTCCGCTATGTTTTCCCGTCTCGCGCCCGGCTCGGCCACCCTTTCGGAGGATACATGACGCTTCGGGACCGCTTCCACGGGCTCTCGGTTGCGGAGGCCCTGTCTCTCCGCGCGCAAGAGGACCCGCGGCGGCCGTTCGTCGTGTACGGGGACCGGCGGCTCACGTACGGGCAGGTGGACGCGCAGGCCGACGCGCTGGCGGCGGCGCTGCACGAGCTGGGGATCGAGGCGGGCGACCGCATGGCGCTCACGCTCCCCAACTGGCCGGAGTTCGTGGTGGCCGCCTTCGCCGGCGCCAAGCTGGGGGCAACAATCGTCCCGCTCAACCCCCGCTTCACCACCCCCGAGCTGCAGTACATGCTGCGCCACTCGGAGACGGCCGTGGTGGTGACCGCCGAGAACTGGGAGGGGGTGGACTACCTGGCGCGCTACGAGAGCTTCCTGGCCACGCTCCCCGACCTGCAGTACGTGGTGAGCGTGGGCGAGGAGGACCTCTGGTACGACGACCGCATCCACCAGTTCGAGGACCTGGTCTCCAGCGGCGAGGGGCGGCCGTACCCGCGCCGCCCGGGCTCGCCCGGGGAGCTGTTCGCCATCCTCTACACCTCGGGCACCATGGGCAAGCCCAAGGGGGTGGCGCTCAGCCACGCCAACCTGCTCTCCACCGCCGCGGCCACGGCCGACGCGGTGGGGCTCCAGGCGGGCGACGTGGTGTTCGGCCTCAACACGCTCTTCAACGTGTTCGGGCTGGGGACGGGGGTGCTGGGGACGCTGGCCGCGGGCGGCACCCTGGTGCTGCAGGAGCGCGACGACCCGGCGTACGCGCTGGAGACCGTCGAGCGCGAGCGGGTGAGCGTCTACCACGGCGTGCCCACCAACTTCGCGCTGGCGCTGGAGGAGCCCACGCTGGAGGGGCGCGACCTGTCGAGCCTGAGGACGGGGATCGTGGCCGGCGCGCCGGCGCCGGAGGAGCTGGTGGCGCGCGTGCAGCGCGGGCTGCTCCCGGGGATCCGCATCGGCTACGGGATGACGGAGACCTCGGAGACCGTGGCCGTCACCCGCGCCGAAGACCCGCCGGGGAAGCGCCTGGCCACCGTGGGGCAGCCGCTGCCGGAGGTGGAGATCCGCATCATCGACGTGGACGGCACGGTGCTGCCGGAGGAGTCGGTGGGCGAGATCGCGGTGCGGGGCCCGGGCGTGATGCAGGGCTACTACCGCCAGCCCAGCGAGACGGCGGGCGCCTTCACCGCCGACGGGTTCTTCCTCACCGGCGACCTGGGGATGGTGGACGAGGAGGGGTACCTCCACATCCTGGGGCGCCGCAAGGAGATGATCATCCGCGGCGGGTTCAACGTGTACCCGCGCGAGGTGGAGGACCGGCTGCACGCGCACCCGGCGGTGCTGGACGTGGCGGTGGTGGGGCTCCCGGACGAGATCCTGGGAGAGATGAGTTGCGCCTGCATCGTCCCGGTCGAGGGGGCGATCGTCACGGGCGAGGAGATCAAGGACTTCTGCCGTGAGGTGCTGGCGGACTACAAGGTCCCCGACCTGGTCCGCTTCCTCGACAGCTTCCCCATGACGGGGAGCGGCAAGGTGCGCCGCGTGGAGCTCGCCCGCATGATCAGCGCGGAAGAGTCGAGCCGCCGGTGAGCGCCGCGTGAGCCCCCGTCGTGACTTCGAACCTGGCGCGGCTCCTCCGGGCCGTCGCGGGTAGGCGAGAGTGGATGGTGCCCGAGTGCGAAACTGACCCCGGGACGCGCGGTCCCGCCGTTTTACTTTCGCACTTTCGCACTTCGCACTTTCGCACTTTCCCGTCGAGGCGGAGGGGTCCCGCCGTACATGAAACGGACGTGGACGAGAGATGATGAACAGCCAGACTCCGCGAAGCCCCCAGGGGGGGCACCTCGCGACGCAGGACACGCGCAGCGCCGCGCTGCTGATCGACTTCGACAACATCACGCTGGGGGTGAGGAGCGACCTGGGGAAGGAGCTCCGGACGCTGCTCAACACCGAGATCTTCCGCGGCAAGGTGGCGGTCCGCCGCGCCTACGCCGACTGGCGGCGCTACCCCAACTACGTGGTGCCGCTCACCGAGGCCTCCATCGACCTCATCTTCGCCCCCGCCTACGGCACCTCCAAGAAGAACGCGACGGACCTGAGGATGGCGGTGGACGCCATCGAGCTCGCGTTCATGCGCCCCGAGATCGGCACCTACATCCTGCTGACCGGCGACAGCGACTTCTCGAGCTGCGTGATCAAGCTCAAGGAGTACGGCAAGTACGTCATCGGCGTGGGGATGCGCGACTCCTCGAGCGACCTGCTGATCCAGAACTGCGACGAGTACTACTCGTACCACGCGCTCACCGGCCTGGTGCGCGAGGGCGAGCAGGCGGTGCGCCGCAGGGACCCCTGGCTGCTGGTGCGCGAGGCGGCGCAGAAGATGGCCGCCGCGGGCGACTCGATGCGCACCGACCGCCTCAAGCAGGTGATGATCGAGCTGGACCCCGGCTTCGACGAGAAGGACGAGGGCTACTCGAAGTTCTCCAAGTTCGCGCAGGTGGCCGCCGAGAAGGGGCTGATCCGCCTGCACAGGGTGGAGAACGGCCAGTACGAGGTGGAGCCGATCGCCGACGAGGAGGAGGTCCCCCTCGCCTCGCTCCCCACCCGCCGCGATCGCAGCGAGGAGTCGCGCCGCGAGCGCGACCGGGGCCGGGGGCGCGACCGTGATCGCGGGCGGGGGCGCGATCGTGACCGGGACCGCGACCGGGACCGCGAGCGGGACCGGGGGCCGCGGCTGGAGACGGTGGCGCCCGCGCGGGTGGAGGAGGAGCCGGAGCCCGCGGCGGCGGCTCCTGCCGCGGCCGAAGAGCGGGAGGCGCCCGCCGGCGCGCGGGAAGCGCCGGTCGAGTCGTCGGACGCGCTGCAGGACGCCTACGCGCTGCTGCAGCACGCGGTGCGCGCCATGGTGAGCCGCCAGCAGCAGACGGTGCGCGACGGCGACGTGAAGCGCCGCATGCTGGAGCTGCAGCCGGGCTTCGACGAGCACGCGCTGGGCTTCAGCAAGTTCAGCCGCTTCCTGCGCCAGGCGCACGACCAGGAGGTGATCGACCTGCGCCGCCTGGGCGAGGGGCGCTACGAGGTGGCGCTCCCCGCCAGCGGCACCAAGCTGCCGCTGCCGGAGTTGCGCGGCGCGCCCCGCCCCGAGCCGATCCACCTGGACGAGGAGCCGCGCGTGGCCGCCGACACGGCCGCGCCGCCGGAGCGCGAGCGTGACCGCGGGCGCCGCGACCGCGGCCGGGGTCGCGACCGCCGCCCCGGGGGCGAGGCGCCGCCGCCGCTGCTCCCCGGCCAGCTCGCCGCGCGCGAGGAGGCGCCCGCGCCCCGCGCCGAGGAGCCCCGCCGCGAGGAGCCGCGCGTCGAAGAGCCTCGCCGCGAGGAGCCCCGCCGCGAAGAGCCGCGGACGGAGCCGGCGCGGGCGGAGGAGCCCCGGCGCGAGGAGGAGCGGACGGCGCCGCCCAGCTCCGCCTCGCGCGAGGGCCCGGCGGAGGCGGGTCCGCGCGGCCTCAGGCACCGCCACGGCGGACGCCGCGGGTGGGCCCCGCCGGCCGGTCCGCCGCCGCTGCTCCCCGGGCAGGTGATCCACGTCCCCGGCGCCGTGCGCCGCGAGGAGCCCCGGCGCGAGCCGTCGCCCGAGCCCGCCGCCGAGACGCGGGCCGAGACCCCGGCGCCCGCTGTGGAGACGCGCGCGGAAGCCGCGCCGGCGCCCGCCGGGTTCGATCCCGAGGCGCTGGGGCTGCCGGCCGGACGCGCGGAGGTCGAGGCGTACCTGGGGACGTACAAGGGCGTGGGGAAGAAGACGGTCGAGGCGCTGGTGAACGCGTTCGGCGACCGCGTCTTCCACGCGCTGGAGGAGACGCGGGACGCGGTGCGCGAGCTGCTGGGCGACCGCCGCGCGACCCCGCTGCTGGAGCAGTGGGGCGCCGACCGCGACCGCCGCCGCGCCGAGCGCCCGGAGCCCGCGCCCGCGGCGGAGGCACCCGCCGTGGAAGCTCCCGCCGTAGAAGCTCCCGCCGTGGAAGCTCCCGCCGCGGAGCCCGCGCCCGAAGCCGGGGCGTTCGCGGAGGCCGCCTCGGCCGAGGCGCCGGAGCCGGCCGCCGGCGCTGAGACGGCGGAGGAGCGTGCGGAGCGCGAGGATCGTGAAGAGCGCGGCCGCCGGCGCCGTGGCCGTCGAGGCCGGGGCCGTGGACGCGAGAGGGGCGAAGCGCAGGCCGCCGCCCCGTCGCCCGAGGAGGCCGCGCGCGCGGAGGCCCCGGGCGGCGACACCGATCCCACGCTGCTGGAGCCGGCGATGCTGCCGGCCGCCGAGGCCGAGGCCGCGCCCGTCGTCGAGGCCCAGACGGAGCCGGTGGACACGGACCCGACGCTGGCCGCGCAGGCGGAGCTCCCCGCCGGCGAGGCGCACCGCCGCAAGCGGAGCCGCCGCGGGCGCGGGCGCCGGGGACGCGGCAACGGCGCGGAGCCCACGCCCGTTGCCGAGGCCGT
>DASVWD010000227.1 GCA_036389795.1 Longimicrobium sp. | reverse complement strand
CTCGAAGACCGCCGGGGTGCTCGTCATCCCCACCCCGCGCGCCACCATCTCGCGGAAGGTCGCCTGCACCTCGGGGCCCGCCAGGTCCACCGCCGCGAGCCCCTGGGCCATGTTCGCCGGGCACTCGTCGGGCTTCTTGCCGGGGGTGTACTCGCTGTTGGTGAGGAAGCCGTGCTCCAGGTTGTCGATGCCGAGCGACACCGCCTCGCGGAAGCCCACCGAGCAGAGGTGCCCGGTGAACTTCGCCCCGCGCCGGTGCGCCTCCTCGATCGCCGCCCGCATCGCCTCGCGGCTGATCGACGTGTAGAACTTGAACCAGTTCACCCCCTCGTCGACCCAGTACGCCACCACGCGCCGCGCCTCCTCGGGCGTGGCGGCGGCGTACATCTGGCCCCCGGCGTTCTCGCCCGTGATGTAGGGGCCGGTGATGAACATGTGCGGCCCCGGCGCCTCGCCGTCGTCGATGGCGCGCTTCAGGTTCAGCTCGTCGTACGGCGAGGCGCTCCCGGTGGTGCGGATGGTGGTCACCCCGCTCGCCAGGTACAGCCTGGGCGCGGTGAAGTTGGCCTGCACGCGCCGGCGCGGCGTCGTGTAGAAGGTGTGGTCGTGCAGCCCCACCAGCCCGGGGATCACCGTGTGCCCGGAGAGGTCCATCACCCGCGCGCCCGCTGGGACCCGCACCGACGCGGCCGGCCCCACCGCGGCGATGCGGCCGTTCTCGATCACGATGGTCTGGCCCGCCGCGGGCGCCGCCCCGGTGCCGTCGATCACCCGCACGTTGGTGAGTGCCACCACCGGCTCGGAGACGCTCACGAAGCTGCGGACGTTGGGCCTGAGCGCGTCGAAGCGCTGGGCGTGCGCCGCGGTCGCGCTGCCGAGCGCGAGGGCGAGGAGCGCGGCGACTCGGATCCGTCTCATGGGGGGCGCCTCCGTGGGGGTGGTTGGCGGTCGGGCCTCACCGATAGTGGGCCGCTCCAAGGCAGCCGGTCAAGCATTTCGGGAGACGGGTCTCTACGAGCACGACCCAGCGCTGTCATCCTGAGGAGCCGCCGCGCGGAACCGTCGGAGTGACGAGATCCCGGGCGGCGACGAAGGATCTGCGGGTCGGGTCCGAGCGTGAGCCTGGCGCTCGCGCGGGTCCCCGTCCGCAGATCCTTCGGGCGCACGAGCTTCCGTGCAGAGGCGGCTTCGGTGCGTGCGCCCTCAGGATGACCGCGTTCCGTGGTGCAGTCGTGACGTCCGCTCAGGATCTCTTCACCGCACCTCGAAGACCGTCTGCATCCCGGCCTCCAGGTGCTCGGAGACGTGGCAGTGCAGCATCCAGCGCCCCGGGTTGGAGAGCTCCAGCAGCACGTCGACGGTGGCGCCCACCGGCACCAGCACCGTGTCCTTCCAGGCGCGGTTGGCGGTGGGGACGCCGTTGACGGCCAGCACCAGGAAGCGCTGCCCGTGCACGTGCATCGGGTGCTGCATGGCGTGCAGCGCGGCGCGGTCGTTGTGGAAGCGGACCTTCACCACGTCGCCCACGCGGAAGCGCCAGCCCACGCCCTCGTTCTCGCGCCCGGTGGCCGGCTCGCGCAGCACCCAGCGCACCTGGCCGGTGGTGGGGAGCCAGTCCATCATCGGCATGGTGCCGGCCCACTCGACCGGGTTGAAGTACGGCGCGTCGAGCCGGAGGAGCTGCTCCAGGGCGAGGGGCAGCCCGCGGTTCTCCAGCGTCAGCACCAGCTCCAGGTCGGGCGCGCGGCCGAAGTGGCGCCGGTAGCGCTCGACCTCGCGGATCACCTCGCCGTGCTCGCGCAGCCGTTCGAACGCGTCGGCGAGGTCGGGCGTGGCCGGCGTGGCGGAGACGTGGACGGTGCCCAGGGTGTCTTCGGCCGCGAAGAAGCGGTCCGCGCCGTGGTCCAGCGCCTGGACGCGGTTGAGGAGGGCGTGCTCGCCCGGCGCGTCGAAGCGCACGTCCACCACGTAGCGCTCGGCCGGGGAGATCGCCACGCTCTCCACCCACTCCTCGCGCTCGAAGCGCCCCACGTCGGTGGCCACCACCTTCATGCGCGCCCCGGCGAAGGAGAGGTTGAAGACCCGGACGTTGCTGGCGTTGGTGAGGTGGAAGCGGACCACCTCGCCCCGCCGCGCGTCGAGGCGCCAGCGCGGCTCGCCGTTGACGAGCGGCACGTTGCCGAAGCGCCCCATCACCGCGTGGGTGGCGCGCTCCCGCCCGTACGGCACCAGCCCGGCCTCGCCCAGCAGGAGGTCGTCGAGCATGAGCACCTCCTCGCGGTGCGCCGGCCCGTAGTAGCCGGGCTCGGAGGGGCGCACCAGGAGGTTCCCCGCCAGCCCCAGGTCCTGCAGCAGGTCGGCGCGGTGGTGCGGGTGGTACCAGTAGATCCCGGCGTCGCGGAAGTGGACCCGGTAGAGGAAGCGCCCGCCGGGCTCCACCAGCTCCTGCGTGAGGTGGGGGACGCCGTCGAAGGCGTTGTCCAGCCGCACGCCGTGCCAGTGGACCGCCGTCGGCCATTCGGTGGCGTTGCGGAAGTCGACGAAGAGGGTGGCGCCCTGCGGGACGCGGACCAGCGGCCCCGGGTGCTGGCCGTTGAAGGCGAACATCACCAGGTTCCGCCCCTTGAGCCGCCGCCGCACCAGGCCGGCCTCCAGCCGCAGCGTGTCCCCGTCCGCCAGGTCGCGCAGCTCGCGGGGGCGCGCCAGGGGGAGGCGGGCGGGATCGACGCCCTCGCCCGGCAGGTACGGCGCCGCGGCGGGGACGGCGTTCTCCAGCCCCGGCATCGGCATCGGCGCCACGCGGGGGTCCGGGGGCGGCGGCATCGGCCAGCCGCTTGCCGCGGAGTGGTGCTCGTGCGCGGCGGAGCCCGACCCGAGCCCGAGCAGGTGCGTGTCGCCCATCCGCATGCTCGGCGAGGCGCCGCGCAGCACCAGCGGGCCGGTGCGCCGGGGCGCGTCGGCCGAGGGCTCGGCGCTGACGAAGACCAGGAACTTGTTGAGCGCCACGCGCCCGAGCCGGGTGCGGCCCGCGGCCACCGCGCCCAGCCGGAGCATCGGCTCCAGCGACGGCGGCGCCGCCCAGGCCACGTAGGTGGTGTAGGGCCCGAGCGACGCGGGCGGGGGCAGGTCCCGCAGCGTGATCGAGAGATCGTAGAGGTGCCGCCCGTCCGCCGTGAGCGCGACGCCGAAGGGCGAGGGCACCGTGCCCAGCTCCACGGTGCCCGACGCCTGGCGCAGCCCCGGCACGGGGACCAGGTCCAGGCAGTACAGGTCGCGGCTGGGCGCGGTCGCCGCCGTGTCCGTCGACGCGCAGAGCGGCGCCCCGTCCGCCTGGGCGCGGAGCCGAGGCGCGGCGGACAGCGCGGCCGCGCCGAGCAGCAGCGCGAGGGTGAGACGGCGGGCGGGGATCATGGGGAGAAGATCTCAAAATCCGAAAAAACGGCAAGCCTCACGCAGAGACGCAGAGGCGCAGAGAACTGCCAGGGGTTTCTCTACGTCTCTGCGTCTCTGCGTGAGACAAGCAGTTGTAGTTTTCTCGTCTCACCCGTCGAGCGGTCCGGCCCAGGGGCGCCGGCGCGGCCACCACCCCGGCACCGCCCGCCGGTACGCCGCGTACTGCTCGCCGAACTGCCGCGCGAGCGTGGGCTCCTCGTACGCCTTCACGAACGCCACGAAGAACGCGCACGTCACGGCGGCGTACGTCAGGAGCACGCCCTGCCAGAGCAGCATCGCCTGGCCGACGATCGCGGCCAGCACCGCCAGGTACATCGGGTTGCGCACGTAGCGGTAGGCCCCGGTCACCACGAGCCGCTCCGTCGGCGCGACCGGGGCCGGCGTTCCCCTCCCCTGCGCGACGAAGCGGGCGAACGCGTGCACCAGCACCGGCACGCTCGTCACCAGGAGGAGAGCACCCACGAGCCGCACCGGCAGCCAGGAGCCGAGCGGCAGGCCCAGCCGCCACCCGGTGAGCCACCACGGGACCGCCCCCGCCACCACGCCCGGCGCCAGCGCGAAGAACACCGCGCTGATGGCCGCCGCCAGCGGTTTTCGCATGTTCTCACCTCCTCGCGGTCGCTCTCGCCATCGCGCGATCCCGACGATGCCGATCCGGGTGAAGTGTGACCTCGGCGGCCGGAGAACGAAAGGGGATCGGCAGCCGCGCCGCCGGGTTTGCCCATCCCGCCCGCCGCGCTTAATTATCAGTCCACACCGTACGGTCCGACCGCCGTCCAGGAGAGACCACCCACGATGCAGCCCGAACCGGGAGCGGCCGGGCCCCGCGGCACCGTCACCTTCCTCTTCACCGACATGGAGGGGTCCACCCGCCTGCTGCAGCAGATCGGGGCGGCGTACCCCGCGGTGCTCGAGGAGCAGCGGCGGCTGGCCATGGGCGCGTGCGAGCGCCACGGCGGGCGGCTGGTCGACACCGCGGGCGACGGGCTCTTCGTGGCGTTCGAGCGGGCGCGCGACGCCCTGGCCGCAGCGATCGAGGCGCAGCGCGCGCTCCTCTCGCACCCGTGGCCCGACGGCGCCGCCGTGCGCGTGCGGATGGGGCTGCACACGGGCGAGCCCGTGGCCTCCGGCTCCGGCTACACCGGGCTCGACGTGCACCGCGCGGCGCGCATCATGTCGGCCGCGCACGGGGGGCAGGTCGTGCTCTCCGAGGCCACCCGCCAGCTGGCGGCCGGCGACCTCCCCGGCGTCGAGCTGGTCGACCTGGGCGAGCACGCGCTCAAGGACCTGCCCCGGCCGGAGCGGCTCTACCAGGTGCGCGCCGAGGGCCTGCCGGCCGCGTTCCCGCCGCTGCGCACGGCCGGCGCCCCCGGCGTCAGCCTCCCCGGGCGCGCGCTGCCGCTGATCGGGCGCGACGAAGAGCTGGCGGCGGTCAGCGGGCTGCTCCGGCGCGACGACGTGCGCCTGCTCACCCTCACCGGCACGGGCGGGACCGGCAAGACGTCGCTGGCGATCGAGGCGGCGGCGCGCTGCATCCCCCACTTCCCGGGCGGCGTCGCGTTCGTCGCCCTGGCCCCGATCGCCGAGCCGCCCCTGGTCTTCGCGGCGGTCGCCCAGACGCTGGCGGTCTCGCCGCGCGCCGGGCAGGAGCCGCTCGACGCCGTGGTCGAGCAGCTGCGCGAGCGGCGGCTCCTGCTGGTGCTGGACAACTTCGAGCACGTGCTGGGCGCCGCCACGGGGGTGGCACGGCTGGTGGCGTCGTGCCCGGGCGTGAAGGCGCTGGTGACCAGCCGCTTCGCGCTGCGGCTGTCGATGGAGCGCGAGTACCCGGTGGCGCCGCTGCCGACGCCCGGCGCCGCGGCGGGGGGAAACGCCGCCCTGCTGCGCGCCTATCCGTCCGTGCAGCTCTTCGCCGAGCGCGCCGCCGCCGTGAAGCCCGGGTTCGGCCTGGACGACGAGAGCACGGTCGCCGTGGCGGAGATCTGCCATCGCCTGGACGGCCTCCCGCTGGCGATCGAGCTCGCCGCCGCGCGCGTCAAGCTCTTCTCGCCGCGCGCGCTGCTGGCGCGGCTGGACCGCCGGCTGGAGCTGCTGAGCGGCGGGCCGCGCGACCTGCCGGACCGGCACCGCACGCTCAGGCAGGCGATCGGCTGGAGCTACGACCTCCTCGACGCGGGCGAGCAGGCCACCTTCCGGCGCCTGGCGGTGTTCGCCGGCGGCTTCTCGCTGGAGGCGGCGGAGGCGGTCTCTTCCGCGGCCGGCGGGCCGGTGCTGCCCGCGCTGGAGGCCGTGTCCGCGCTGGTCGACAAGAGCCTGCTGCGGCAGGAGGAGCCGGGAGAGGACGACGAGCCGCGCTTCCGGATGCTGGAGACGGTGCGCGAGTTCGCGCTGGAGCGCCTGGCCGCCGCGGGCGAGGAGGCGTCCACGCGCGCGGCCCACGCCGACGTGACGACCGCCCTGGCGGAGCGGGCCGCCCCCGAGCTGGCGGGCGCCGGCCAGCCGCTCTGGCTCCCCCGCCTGGAGCGCGAGCACGACGACCTGCGCGCGGCGCTGGACTGGGCCGTCCGCGCCGGCGACGCGGCGCGCGCGCTCCGCCTGGGCGCGGCCCTCTGCCGCTTCTGGCTCATCCGCGGCTTCCACACGGAAGGGCGGCGGCGGCTCCGCGCGGTGCTCGCGCTCCCCCACGCGGCGGCGGACGAGCCGCTCCGCGCGCGCGTGCTCTCGGGCGCGGCCATCCTGGCTTACGAGCAGGGGGACCTGGGCGAGGGGACCACCCTGCTTGAAGAAGTGCTCGCGCACCACCGCGCCGCGGGCGACGCGCGCGGCGTGGCCGAGACGCTCAACCACATGGGGTGGGTGGCGTTCTACACGGGCGACCTGGAGCGCGTGCGGACGCTGACGGAGGAGGCCCTGGCGCTCCACGAGCGGCGCGGCGACACGCGCGGGATCGCGCTCTCGCTGACGAACCTGGGGGCCGCCGCCCTGCAGGGCGGAGACGTGGGCCGCGCCCTGCAGCTGTACGGGCGGGCGCTGGAGCTCAGGCGCGAGCTGAACGAGGGCCGCAGCATCGCCTACGGCTCGCTCAACCTGAGTTTGGCCCTGATCCGCGCCGGGGAGCTGGACCGCGCGGAGGCGCTCACGCGGGACGCGGAGCGCACGCTGCGCGCGCTCGGCGACAAGCAGCTCCTCGGCTACGCGTGCTTCTGCCTGGCCGAGGCGGCGCTGGAGCGAGGCCGGCCGGCGGATGCGGTGCCGCCGCTCGAGGAAGCCGCCGTCCTCGGCCGCGAGGTCATGCAGGGCTCCACCTTCGGGCTGGCGCTCGCCGGCCTGGCCGAGGCGCTCGCGCTGACCGGCGAGCCGGCGCGCGCCGCCGAGCTGGCGCGCGAATCCGTCGAGCTGCACGAGAGCACCGGCACGCACGTCTGGCTCGTGCTCTCGCTGCGCGTCCAGGGAGACGTCCTGCGCCTCGCCGGCGACCGGAGCGGGGCGCGCGAGGCGTACCTGCGCGCGCTGCGGATCGCCGTGCCGCACGGCATCGGCTTCTACGTCCCCGACTGCCTGGCGGGGCTGGCCGCGCTGGCCTCGGACGCTGCCGAGCACGCCCTCGCGCTGCGCCTCGCCGCCGCGTCGCGGGCGCTGCGCGACCTCGCGGGCCGGCCCCCCTCGCCGCGCGGCCCCGACCTCGACCGCATCGAGGCCGCGGCAGCCCAGGCGCTGGGTGAGCCGGCGGCCGAGCGGGCGCGTGCCGAGGGTGCCGGCCTGGCTCCGGAGCGGCTGGACGAGATCCTCGCCCAGGTGTCCGCCGGGTCCGATTGAACGAGATCCATGTGGATGTCATTCCGAGGGAGCCCCGACCATCGCCTGCGTACGGACGAACGGTGGGGCGACCGAGGAATCTCGCCGACGCGGCCGGGGGCCAGTCTGCCCCGCTCCAGACCGGCCCGCCGGAAGCAGCCGCGCGAAGCGGCCGTCCTCGCCTCTGGTCGAGTAGATTCCGC
>DASVWD010000226.1 GCA_036389795.1 Longimicrobium sp. | reverse complement strand
AGGACGCGATGAACCCGACGCAGCGTACCGCGTGCATCGCCGCCGCCGCGGCCGTGGCGGCGCTGGCGGCGGCGGGGGCCGGGGCGCAGACGCCCGCGGCCGCGGCGCCCGTCCCCGCCCTCCCCTCCGACGCGGAGATCCGCGCGCTCCTCGCCGACCGCGTCGACGTGCAGCGCAAGAGCGTGGGGATGGTGGTGGGGATCGTCACGCCCCGGGAGCGCCGCATCGTCGGGTACGGCCGGCTCGCCCTGGACGACCCGCGCATACCGGACGGGGGCACCGTCTTCGAGATCGGCTCGGTGACGAAGGTCTTCACCTCGCTGCTGCTGGCCGACATGGCGCGGCGCGGCGAGGTGGCGCTCACCGACCCGGTCGCGAGGTACCTGCCCGCGGGAACGAAGCTCCCCGAGCGCAACGGGAAGCCGATCACCCTGGCCGACCTGGCGACCCACACCTCGGGGCTGCCCTTCGCACCGCCCGACCCGCCGGACGCCGCCGCGTACGGAGAAGAGCAGCTCTTCCGCTTCCTGGCGGCGTACGAGCTGCCGGGGGAGCCCGGCTCGCGGTGGGCGTACTCGAACCTCGGCGCGGGGCTGCTGGGCATCGCGCTGGCGCGCCGCGCTGGCGTGGACTACGAGGCGCTGGTCCGCGCGCGCATCACCGGCCCGCTCGGCATGCGCAGCACCGCGGTCGCCGTCTCGCCGGAGATGAGGGAGAGGATGGCCGCGGGACACGATGCGACGCTGCGGCCCGCGCGCGAGTGGCTCCTCGCCGGGCTCCCCGGCGCCGGGTCGCTGCGCTCCAGCGCCGACGACCTGCTCACGCTCTTGGGCGCGTTCCTGGGCCACGCGCGCACGCCGCTGGCGCCGGCCATGGCCTCCATGCTCCACACGCGCCGGCCCGGGCCGAGCTTCGAGCAGGCACTGGGCTGGTGGGTGGTCCCGCTGGGGCCGGGAGACGAGGGGATCGTGACGCACGGCGGCTCCACCTTCGGCTATTCGGCCACCGTCGCCTACGACCCGCGGGCCGGGGTCGGCGTCGTCGTGCTCTCCAACGGGGTGGAGAACGACGGCGGCCTCGCCTGGCACCTGCTGCGCCCCGCCTTCCCCTACGCCACGTCGGCGGCCGCGCGGGCGCGGGAGGAGCGCGGGGCGGTCGCCGTCGCCCCGGAGCTGCTCGGCCGCTACTCCGGGCGGTACCGGACGCCGGACGGCGGGGCAATCGACGTCGAGCGCCAGGGCGACAGCCTCGTGCTCAGGTCGCCGGCCGCGCCGCAGGGGGTGCGCCTCCACGCCGAGAGCGAGCGGGCCTTCTTCATCCGCGAAGCCGACCTGCGGGTCACCTTCGAGACCGACGCCCAGGGCCGCGCCACCGGGCTGGTCGTCCACTTCGCCGGCACCGACACCCGCGCGCCGCGGGTCGCCGGCCCCTGAGCGCGTCTCGCCGGAGAGGCGGCGTTCCCACATACGACGGGTCTCCGGCAGTGATGCCGGGGACCCCCTCTTCTCCGGCTTCGTAGCTCTACGCGCCGGCCTCGACGGCCGGGTTGCTTCTTTCCTGCTATGCGGCGTAGCTCTCCCTCCGCTTCTGCCTCGCCTTCTCCCGCAGCTCGCGTAGTTCCGCGTTGAACGCGGCCAGTCCGTCGCGCAGCGTGCGCTCGCGCGTGGGCGCCCTGCCCCCCAGGAGCTCGCCGAGCGCCCGCCGCAGCGAGTAGTCCGTGAGTCCCGCGCATGTGGCCGCGTTCAGCACCGACCGGTGGCGCTCTTCCAGCAGCGCAAGCGCCAGCAGCAGCCGCACCCAGGCCAGCAGCCGCCGCGGCGGGGGTAGGTTCTCTCGCGCGCACCACCCGGCAACGGTGCGCTCCTTGGCGTCGAAGAGCCGTCCCAGCTCGACCGCCGTCCCATGGTCGGCCGCCACTTCGGCGGCCGCGCGGACGAGGGTCAGCCCGTCGACGGAGACGAAGCGCGAGAGCGAAGCCTCGATCCGTTTCTTCAGCGGCTGCGCGTGCACCGAGAGCAGGCGCATGCGGATGGCCTCCGCCGTCTGCTCCAGCCCCGCGTCGGCGAGCTCGGCCACTCCCGCATCCAGCAGCGCGCGGGCGGCGCCCGCGTACCTGGCCCGGAACGGCACCAGGGCCACCACGGGGAGCATCCGCGCCGCCGCGAGGAGCGCCGGGATCCGCGCGTCGAGATCGGGGGAGCCGCGCCGCGCGAACGGGTCGATGACGACCACCGTCGAGGGCGCCGCCAGCTGCGCCGTCTCGGTGAGCCCGGCCCAGTCCATCGCCTGCGCCTCGAATGGCGCCGCCAGGCGCGTCAGCGGCTCCAGCGCCTCGCTGTCGAGGAGCAGCACCCGCCGCCTGGCCGGCGCCGGGCTGTTCCGACTCTGCTTCGTCACGTCCGCTACCTCCCTCCTGCTCGGCGTCTCAGGGACGAACGTTTCATGTTGTGGATGTGTGTTGCCACGCTCGGGGACTGGGAGCATTCTTCGCCTGCTCCCAAGTACTTTCTCCTTCTACCCGGAGGCACCACATGTCCGTCAAGCGCATCCTCGCCGGCATTCTCGGAGCCCTTCTGCTGGCGGCCTGTTCGAGCTCCCCCAGCGCACCATCCGAGCAGAGACTGGACACCGAGCGGGTGCTCACCAACACGTCCACTTCGGACTCCACCCAAGCGAGCGCAAGAGCCGGGAATTTTTTCGGTTCTGGGACGTAACCGCCAAAATTGGGAGCGGCGGGCTACCGACGTGGCCCCCCGCTCCTTGTTTTCTGATCGGGGGACATCGCCGATTCCAGCGAACGTACGAATGCGTCCGACAGGTCTGCCGCAGGTCCGGTAAGCGCGCGAAGTGGAGTCTCGATCCGCTCGTACCTCTGCACCATCTCCAATCCAAGCTCTGCTTGGGCGGCGTCCTCGTACGCACCCCTTTCATTGGCAGTTTGGAGGGCGAGTCTGAGCGCCTCGGCTGCACGTTCCCAGTTGCTTAGACTACCGGCCCCAAATCCCAGATCAACCAGGACCGCCGGAAGTACGCTCCGCACTTCTGGTGAAGGATGCTGCACCAGATCCCAGGCTTCGGCCCAAGCCTCCTCGTATGCGAGAGAATCACGACAAGCCCCGGCCGCGCGTACAGTTGCCGCGAGCACGCGTAGGCGTTCGTGAGGTAGTCGCAGGCATGGAAGCAAAGCACGAAGAACAGGAAGCGCGAGAGGAAAGCGCCCCTGCCGCAGCCAAAGTTGAACAACGTCGTGCGCCAGCTTGGGGAGGTTTGGATGGTGGGGACCATATAGATCGAAGGTACGGATCGCTGTTTTTTCTGCACGCGAGTGGTCACCGGTAAGCACGTAAACAGGGAAGAGGTCGTGGGACACCGCGGCCTCACGCTCTTTCATACTGAACCGTCTGGCGAGCTTCAGCGCGCGGACGAGATATCGGAGTGCTTCCTTGAGGCTGCCCTGTTGCAAGTAGAGGTTGCCAAGGCTGTTGAGCGCCAGATCCTGCGTCTCCCAGTCCGCGCACCACACCGCCACGCGCGCGGCCCGGCGCAGCCACAGCTCCCCCTCGCGCAGCCGCCCCGCGTTGCGCAGCATGCGCCCGACGATCCACGCGCGGCGAGCGTCGGTGGGCGATACCAGCGCGGCGGCTTCCGCGAACAGCAGCGCGGTGCTTTCCGCCCCGGTGCCCAGCGCCCACTCGCTGATCGCGAAGCAGGCCTGCGCGAGGACGCCGGGGTCCGCCCGCTCCGGCCGCCTCAGCTCCGCGGCGAGGGCGATCAGCGGCATCCGCAGCGGCTTCCGGATCCGCGCGGCGTGCAGCTCCGCCTCCCATTCGTCCAGCGGCTCGCGGCGGAAGAGAGGCGCGGCGAGGTCCGGCCCCCGGCTCCAGGCCAGCACCAGCCGGAGCGCGCGCAGCACGGCGAGCGCGTACCTGTCCCGCACCTCCGCCAGGATGGCGCCGCCCTCCGCGCCCGGCGCCCGGATCGTCAGGGGATACACGAAATCGAGCGGGGAGCGCGGCAGCGGAGCCTCGCTCGAGCGGCGTGGCTTCATTATTGTCTCTGACGGCCTTTGGCGGGCGCAGCGAATCGCACCTTTCGGTGTGACGGCAATTGTAGGCTGGCGGATTCCGTGCGTCTACAGCAGGAAACGTTGGTAGGACTGCCCCTGCGTGCGGTACGATCGCGAGCGAGGGTGCGACCCGGCTGGACAGCGTGCGGAGAGTGGTGGTTAATTGATCAACAGGCCGCACCGGCCGGCAGTCGGCCGGAACAGCGGTGCCGGCGAATCGGGGAGACGAGCCACCGATGCGGGTTCTGCGATTCACGCTAACGGCGGCGTTGCTGGCTGCGGCGGCCGCGTGCGAGCTGACCGAGGTGACCACCGAGCCGGCCGAGGACGTGCTGGTGGTGGAGGCCGTGCTGCGCACCGACCGCGAAGACCAGTACGTGCTGCTGCACCGCTCGCTGCAGGGGATCGTGGCCGGGGAGGCGCGGGGCGCGCGCGTGGAGGTGACCGAGCAGAACAACGTCCGGCACTTCTTCGGCGAAGCGGGCGAAAGCTGCTACCGGATCGACCGGCGCTACCTGGAGTCGGACTCGGTGGACTTCCGCGGCACCTGCTACCGCGAAGACTTCACCGGCGCCCGCGCGGTCCGGCCGGGGCGCACGTACGATCTGCGCGTCGAGACGCTCGACCGCCGGGTGGTGCGCGGGCGGACCACCGTGCCGGGTCCGTTCGAGCTGTTCCCCCGCGAAGAGGCCGTGCGCAACGCCCCCGCCCCCGGGTTCATCTGCCGGCTGCCCCCCGGCACCGGGATGCGGGTGGACTGGAGCCGCGCGGACGGGGCGTGGAGCTACGTGGCGCAGCTGCGCATCAACGGGCTGCGGCAGGCGCTGGCGCCGCTGGGGATCGACGCGCCCGAGCCGCTGGAGCTGCGCGGCCTGGCGGTGTCCGAGAGCGACACCACCATCCGCCTCCCCGGCGAGTTCGGCGTGTTCGAGCGCTTCCAGTACGACCAGGACCTGCTGCTGGCCATCCGCGACGGCTTCCCCGAGGGCGTGCGGATGGACCTGGTGGTGGCCGCCGCCGACCGCAACTGGGTCAACGGCGTGCGCGGCGCCAACTTCAACCCCTCGGGCCTCGTGCGCATCTCCAGCGTGGTGGGCGACGGGGTGGGCGTGTTCGGCTCCCTGGTCCCCCGGCGCATGCAGATCCTGGTCGCCGCGGCCGACATCCCGGGCATCCCCCTCTGCCCCGGCCGCGTCTGACGGCCCACATCGGCTGGCGAACGCGGGACGGCCCGGGAAAGCTCCCGGGCCGTCCCGCATTCGCGACCGTCACCGGCGCCGTCAGGGCGCGATCTCGAAGACCACCGACACCACGACGCTCACCGTCTGCTGGCCGGGCTCAATCGGCGTGGCGACGGCGTCCGCCGCCATCATCTCGGCGCGGCGTGCCATGACCATGCCGACGTACGGCGGCGGCGGCGCGGCGGTGGTGGTGGCGTCGACCACGTCGCCGAGGCGCACCCCCAGCCCCTGCGCGATCACGGCCGCCTCGGCGCGGGCGCGGCGGAGCGCCTCGCCGATCGCCTGGTCGCGCGCGCGGCCGGGGTCGCGCAGGCCGAAGCGCACGCCGTGCACGCGGTTGGCGCCCGCCCCGAGCGCCGCGTCCAGCAGCGCGCCCACGCGGCGGACGTCGTCGGTCTGCGCGGTGACCACGTTGCTCACCCGGTAGCCCCGGAGCCGCGGCTCGCCCTCGCCGCGCGGGTTGGGGTCGTAGACGGGGAAGACGTTGTAGCCGTGCGTCTGGATGTCCTCGCGCCGCACGCCGGCGCGCACCAGGGCGGCGATCACCTGCTCCATGCGGCGGGCGTTCTCGTCGGCCGCCTGGCGCGCGGTGGCGGCCTCGGTCTCCACGCCGGCGTCCACCCAGGCGCGGTCGGGCGTGGCGCGCGACTCGCCCGTGGCGCTCACGCGGATGGTGCGCGGCGGCTGCCGTGGCTCCTGCGCCGCCGCCCTGTCCGCCAGCAGCGCCGCCCCCAGGGCCAGCGCCGCGAAGGTGCTCCTCGTCATGCTCATGCTCCCCTCCGGCTCCGTTTGAAGGCCGCCGCCCATCCGGCGGCCCGCATGCTACCCGCCGCCGCCGCCGCAGGTTGCGTGACAGCAGAGTGCGAAGTGCGAAGTGCGAAGTGCGAAGTGCGAAGTGCGAAGTGCGAAGTGCGGTGCAGGGGTGGGACACGAGCGGGACACCGGCATCAGCGCCGCCGCGGGAGGCCCTCACCCGCCGCCTTGGAGCGGCAACCCTCTCCCAACTTCGGGAGAGGGTGGACTTTACGCTTCGGCGCGAGGTCGGGATCCGGTGCTGGCTGTTCCTGTCCCCAGTCCCCTGTTCCCTCCCGTCGCGTGAGGGATGCGCGCCCGGAGGGCCGGGACGCCGCCGCGACACGGGGTATCGTCGCGGCGGTGGCCCGGCGCGGTTGGGCACGGTCGTATCGTGCCCTACCGCGCGCGCAGCCCGGCCCGGAGCGCAGCGGAGGGAC
>DASVWD010000225.1 GCA_036389795.1 Longimicrobium sp. | reverse complement strand
ACAGATTGGAATCACACAGAGGACACAGAGAACACGGAGGAACTGAAGACGCGATTGAAGTTTCTCTGTGTCCTCTGTGTCCTCTGTGTGATGCTCTATCAGAAAGCTGTACCCGAACGATGCTCTGCAAAGTGGTATCAGGGGTGGTTCCGAACCGGCACCCGAACGGATCGGAACCCGGCAGAACGGCAGAGTCGGCAGAGGACGCGATGCCTCTGCCGACTCTGCCGCTCCGCGCAACTCCCTCCGTACGAGAAGCGCGAGCCCGAACGCTCCTCGCGAGGGTGTGCGGAGCCTGAGCTTCCTTCCGTACTCCCGTACTCCCGTACTCCCGTTCAGGCGCTCGCCGCGCTCGCCACCCCGCTCTCGGCGCTCACGAAGCCCGCGCGGTACGCCTGCCGCAGCTGCTCCACCACGCGGTCCTCCAGCCAGTCGCGCGCCGGCGCGCCCTCGGGCGAGGAGACCGCCTCCTCCACCTGGCCCACCACCTCGTCCACCGTGGCGGGAGTGGTCACGCTCTGCAGCACCAGCGCGGCGAAGGGGCTCAGCCGCCGCGCGGACACCTTCGCGCCCGCGGCCTGCAGCAGGTGGAAGGTGTCCTCGGGGTCGGGCGCCGCGCCCTCCTCGTGGTCCTCCCGCTCCAGCCAGGCGTCCCAGTCGTGCAGCGCGTGCACCACCCGCGCGCGCGGCGAGAGCCCGATGCGGGCCTCCGGCCAGCGCACCTCGCCCTCGGGGGCGCGCACCAGGGAGTCCAGGAACTCCTCGGTGAAGTCCGTCTGCGAGCGGGAGAGCTCGTAGCGCTCGCGCTCCAGGCGGAAGGCGTCCTCCAGCAGCTCGCGCCGCGCCGCGTCGGTCTCCGCCGCCACCCGCGCGGAGAGCGCGTCGTGCGCCTCCTCCACGTCCGAGCGCACCGGCGCCGCGCCCGGCCCGCGCTCCGCGAAGCCGGGGTCGGCGCCCAGCGCCGCGAACACGCGCAGGGAGCGCCCGAAGTGCTCGTCCACCGCCTGCCGGCGCGCCTCGCGGTAGCCGGCGCCGCCGTCGTCCTCCGCCGCCTTCCCCGGCGCGGTGACGAAGAGCACCGACGGCGTCTCGGGGCGGGCCAGCCGCAGCAGGAAGTAGCCGATCCCCGCCTCGCCCAGGAGCAGCCCGGGGTCGGCCACCGAGCCCATGGTGCCGCACGGCCAGGGGCGCCCCTCCTTCTCCCACTCCTCCCACCCCTCCATCGCCACCTCGCGCGAGCGCTCCATCAGCGCCGGGTCGTCCAGCACGCGCGCGCCCTCGATCAGCGTCTCGGCGTTGCCGCCGCGGCCGTGGCAGAGCGAGTAGTTCATGCGCGGGTCGCGCAGCGAGTCCAGCGTGGCGCTGACCGCCGCCTTCGCCTCGTCCAGGTACAGCGGGTCGCCCAGCAGCTCCCAGGCGCGCAGGCGGGTGAGCCCGATCCCCGGCGCCCCGTGGCACCAGGCGCTCATGTAGCGCATCCCCTGCGGCTCCAGCGGGTCGCCGGCCAGGATGCGGTCCTTCAGCTCCTGCTGGCGGTTCTGGTACAGGAACTCGCCCAGCTCGTTGTGGCGCAGGTCGGGCCAGTTGCTGGTCTCGGGGTTGAAGAACTGCCGCTCGTAGAGGAACGCCTGCTCGGCGCCGTACAGGTACCTGCCGTCCCCGGTGGCGTGCCACAGCTCCAGCAGCCCGTGCCCGATCCCCGCCGAGCCGTGCGCGTAGCCGCACAGGTGGCGCACCGCCGAACCGCGCATGGTGCCCCACCCCCAGCCGTGCGTCTCGTGGTCGGCCGACGCCATCAGCGTGTCGCCCAGCCGCCGGGCGATCCGCTCCGCCACCTCGCCGTCGGGAAGCCACGCGGCCAGCCGGAGCAGCGGCGGGATGGCGCCGCCGCCCCCCGCGATCACGTCCATCCCCCGGTCCTGCCGCTCGAGCCCCTCCAGCGGAGCGAGCAGCGCCCCGGCCTCGTCCAGCAGCTCGGGGCGCCCCAGGATGCGCCCCACCACGGCCGCCCCGTAGGCGATCCCCACCCGCCCCCCGTGCAGCCCGAACGAGGCCCCCGGCAGGCCGGCCCCCTCGGCGAGCGCGAAGCGGGTGCCCCCCAGCGCCGCGCGGGCCAGCTCCTCGCCCCCGGCGGCCGCGTGCAGCTCCGCCAGGAACACGGCGATCCCCGAGGTGCCCTCGTAGAAGGTCCCCGACGCCTGGGCCGGCTTGGCCACGCGCAGCGCGGGGTTGTCGCGGTCGGGCGACATGATGGTCCAGGTGCACGCCTCGCCCTGCCACTCGGCGGTGCGCGCCACCCGCTCACCCAGGCGGGCGGCCACTTCCAGGAAGAAGTCCGGGGTGCCGGGCTCGGCGACGGGGATGTGGGGCGAGCGTTCCATGTTCCGCTTTCCGGTTCCTCGAGTTTGTCGATCCGCTGGTGGTCGAAAGCCGCTGAACTGCCGGTTCGGGCGTGTCCCCCTGAAGGGGGGCCGGGCTGCGCGCGCCGTAGGGCACGATACCGCTGTGCCCAACGGCGCCGGGCCACCGCCGCCACGATACCCCCCGTGGCGGCGCCGTCCCGGCCCTCCGGGCGCGCATCCCTCACGCGGGTCCTCGTCGCGGGACGAAGTTCCGCAGGGGCGAGCCTGCGAGTCCGGGCACAGCCGGCATCCGCCGCCGGAGGCAGCCTGCCGCGCCCGAGTCGGCATCCGCCGGTCGAGGCATGCCTCGCCCCTACGGTTTTCCGTCGCGCGAAGCGCCGAGGTGTTGCGGTGCTCCCCTCTCCCCTCGTGGGAGAGGGGCCGGGGGAGAGGGGGCTCCCGCGGCCGCGCCGGACCGTGCCCTACGACGCCTCTCCCGCCGGCGCCCCCGACGCCGCAGCGCCTTCCGGGGCCCCGCCTTCCGCGCCGCCCTCCCCTTCCAGCGAGCGCTCCAGGGCGCGCATGGAGAGGTAGGCCAGGTAGCTCTCCTCCTGGATGGTGATCCCCAGGCGGTTGTTCATCATGTGCATGTAGCTGGAGACGATCGCCCCCACCGCGTGCTCCCAGGTGGCGAACACCTCGCCCTCGCGCCCCAGCCGCCCCGCCTCGACCAGCTCGGCGAAGCGGCCGCGCACCTCGATCAGCCCGTCGCGGTAGCGGTCCAGCGCCTCGGAGAGCTCCTCGCCCTCGTCCATGCGCGCCCAGACCTCCTCCACGTACGCGCCCAGGTTCTCGGCCTGCTGGTCGTAGCCGCTGCCGAACGCCGAGAGCCAGGCGCTCCTCCCCTGCTCCTCGCGCGCCACGCTGCGCAGGTACCCCTCGCCGTAGCTGCGCCCCAGCCGCACCGCGTGGCCGCGGTCGCGGCAGAACACGTGCATCAGCACCACCATGGTGAGCAGCCCCTTCCCCAGGCGCGACGAGCGGTCTTTGGGGCTGGTCTTGTGCAGCAGCGCGTACGCCGCCTCGCTGGAGTGCTCGAAGAAGCGCTCCGCCATGCGCACCCCCTCGGGGCCGCCGTAGCGGTCGGTCTCGGGCTCGTACTCGATCTCGGCCAGGTGCGTCACCTGGAGCGCCTCGGCCCCCTCCAGCTCGGGCCGAGGGTCCCAGCGCCACTGCTGCCCCTCGGGCCGCTCGAGGGCCACGTCGGGGTAGAGCGCGCGCACGTGCTCCACCAGCGCCGGCCACACGGTGCCCTCCAGCACCTCCTTTTCCCCGTGCAGGCGCAGGCGCACGTGCGGCCCGTACTCGCTGTAGCGGATGAAGAAGTGCCCGTCGATCCACCCCTCGGCCTGGCAGCGGCGCACGAACGGCTCGGCCACCTCCAGCGCCACGCGGTCGCACTCCGGGGTGTAGATCCCCGCGTTGAAGAAGATGTGCGCCGCCAGCCAGCGGGTGCCCTCAGGCCACGCCTGCATGGTCCCCCTCCCCCGAGAGCGCCCCCGCGGGCGAGGCGGTCCCCGCCGGGAAGTGCACTTGCACCACCAGCTCGGTGGCGAACGACGCGCCCGAGCCGTCGCGGGCCAGCGCCTCGCGGCCGGGGAGCCGCTCCTCGAAGTTCACGCTGTAGTTCTTCAGGTTGGCCGCCATCTTCCCCAGCAACCCCACCAGCAGCGGGTTGCCGAAGTCCATGAACTGCGGCTTGTGCAGGTCGCGCGACCCCTGCGTGCGCGGCTTCGGCGGCTGCTTCGCCTCGCCCCCGGCTTCGCCCTCCGCTTTCGCCTCGCCCTCCGCCTGCGCCTCGCCGCCCTCGCCTTCGGCGACCGCGGCGGGCGCCTGCTCCTCCTCGTGCTCGTCGTGCTCCTCGTGCTCGTCGGCCCCCTCGGCCACGGGGGCGTCGTAGCCCGGCAGCTCCGCCTCCATCGCCGGCTGAGGCTGCTCCTCCGCGGCCGCCTGCGCCGGCTGGCCGGGCTTCGGCTGCGGCGGGTCGGGGAGCGGCATGATGCGCACGTAGCAGGTCTCGGGGATGCCGTGCTCCAGCCGCCAGCGGTTGGCGCGCACGAAGAAGTCGGCCGCGCTCTCGTGCGCCTCGCGCTGCGGAAAGAGCGGCTTCGGCACCAGCCAGCGGCGCCGCGACAGCACCAGGCTCCCGCCGTAGGTCACCCGCGGGCGCACCTGCACCGTGGGAGGCGGCGGCGCGGGCGGCGGCGGCCCGGCGGAGGCGCCCTCTGCAGGCGCCCCGGCGGCGGCCGGCGCCGCGTCCGCCCCGGCCTCGGCGGGAGCGGGCTCCACGGCGACGGGCGCGGCGGCGACGTCCGGGGCGGGGCCCTCCGCGTCGGGCGGGCCGACCCGGGGAGCGGCCTCCACCTTCGCCTCGACCTCCGCCTGCACGTCGGCCTCGGCCTGGGCGCCGACGTCGGGCTTCGGCTCCGCGCGGCGCGGCGGCTCGGGCGACTCGGGGATGTTCGGCCCGAAGGTCACCGGCGGGGTGAAGCGCGAGAGGAGCTGGTAGAGCGGCGGCCGCATGCGCGGGTTCAGGAAGCCCAGGTCCACGGGGACCACCCGGCGCCCGCTGGGGCCGTGGCGCAGCCGCAGCGTGCTCTGGTCCTCGGGGTCGGGCTCCACGAAGATGTCGCTGCTGCGGAGCTGCTCCTCGGCCGCGCCGCTCTCGCCGGTGGGGTAGCTGATCTCCCAGCGCAGCAGCGGCGGGTGCAGGTTGGCGTTGAACTGCGCGTCGCCGCAGATCTCGGCCAGGTACTCGCCCGTCAGCGCCGCGTTCTCGCGCCGCACCTGCTCCTGCATCTCGTCGGGGAGCATGTACAGGAAGCGCGAGAAGTACTTCCCGTACCCCGCCGTGTAGCTCCCCCCCTGCAGCACCATCACGGGATCGCCCCCGTCGGCGCCGGGCGAGAGGGTGACGAAGGAGCCCATCGACCGCACCACGCCCGAGGTGGTCTCCACCCCCTCCAGCGCGCGCTCCACGTCGGCCGCGGCGATCGTGATCTCCTCGGCCCCGGGGTCGGCCTTCCAGCGCTCGCGGATCGTCTCCCCCAGCCGGTCGCGCGCCTCGCCCAGGCGCTTGATGAAGTCCAGCTCGAAGGGGTTGCCCACGTTGTAGCCCTGCAGCTGCTCGCGGTCGACCCCCGCGCGCAGCTTGGCCTCCTTCTCCACGTGCGCCTTGAAGTGCTCGCGGTAGAAGTCCTCGTAGAACACCAGCAGGGGGACGGACTTCGCCTCGCCGTAGTAGGTGTCGAAGAAGTGCCGCATGGTGGCCTGCTCGCCGCGCGGCCACGCCACGCGCGAGGTGAGCCGCGCCCACTCCTGGAAGAGCCCCAGCGTGCGGCGGACGCCCTCGGTGAGCGGCACCGCCGCGCGCGCCGGCGAGGTGGCGTCCTCGTAGAACGGCATGTCGCGCCTGAGCCGCCCCTTGATCTCCATCGCCTCGATGGCGGCGTTGATCAGCGCGTGCATCTCCTCGATCAGCCGCGCGCGCTCCTCCACCCCCGCCGTGGCGTACGCCTCGGTGGCCTCGCGCACCTTCACCAGCAGCTCGGCCGACTGGCGGGCGTGGTCGTCGTCGATCCGCCCCAGCAGCGCGCGGAAGGGGTGGTCCCAGTCGGCGTCCTGCTCGCGGATCCCGGTGTGGAAGCGCAGGAAGCCGATCTCGATCAGCTTGTCCAGGTACGCTTCCGCCTCCTCGGGGCTCGCCTCGATCTGCGGGTCGGAAGCGAGCGCGCCGATCAGCTCGCCCAGGGTGGGCTTGCCCAGCCCGCGGAACGAGTTGATGATCAGCTCCAGCACCTCGTTGTTGGCCATCCGCTGGAACACCTCGCGGCTCTGGATGGCGGTGAGGTACACCAGCCGCCCCTTCTCCTCGCGCAGCGTGGGGTTCAGCTCCACCTGCAGCGCGTGGCGCACCGCCTGGCGCTCCTTCAGGTGGTCCAGCAGGATCCCGTAGAGGAGCTTGTTGATGCGGACGTAGCTCGTCTTCTCGCGCGGGTCGCCCTCGAAGCGCAGCAGCGCGCCGCCGCCGTCGGGCTCGGTGAAGGTGCCGGAGATGATGGCGCAGAAGGTGGAGAAGGGCGTGGCCTTCATCGCCATGCGCGTGTAGTAGCGCAGCAGCCCCCGCTCCGTCTTCTCGTCCTTCCCCGAGAGCTCGCCCTTCGCCTCCCGGTAGCGCGGGAGCGAGGCGTAGAGCGAGCGGCTGGAGATCATCAGCCCCTTGCGGAAGTCGGCGTCGTCCAGGAGCGAGCGGAAGCGCCCGCGCAGCTCCGCCGCCTCGCGGGCGTACGTCTCGCGCAGCTCCGCGTCGATCCGCCCGCGCTCGGCCAGGTCCGCCGCGAACGCGCCCACCTCGGACGACGCGTCGGCGGGGAGGAGCGCGAGCGCCTCGTCGGTCTTCTCGCGCGAGAGGGGGCGCAGGTTGTACAGCTCGCGCTTGAGCGTGATGAGCCTGTTGCGCAGCGGCTTCTCCGTGGCCGCGCCGATGGCCTCGAAGAGGAGCTGCGAGACGGTCTCGCGCCGCTCGTGCAGCCGGTCCTCCACCTCGGCCAGGCGCGCCAGCAGCTCCAGCGTCCGCGCGGCGCGCAGCTCGTCGACCGGGTCGGCGGGCGCGCCGGAGACGCGGCAGACGAAGCGCGCGCCGGCCTGCCCGGCGCCGGGCTCGGGGGAGTCGTCCTGCCAGGGTTCGCTCATGGGACTGCGGCTCTCGGGGAGAACGGGGTCGAAAGCGGCGGAAAGGGACAGCGGGCCGGGGCGGCGCGGCTCCGGCCGAAGCGGAAGAGGCGACGAAATCCCGTCCCCGCGCGCCGCTGCCGCTGGCCCGGGGCCGGCTTTCGTCCGCTGTCGTCGGCTTGACCGAAAATGCACGGCGAAGAGCGATGATAACCGGCTCCCGCCCCGCGCCGCAAGTGCTCCCGCCGCGCCCCCGGCGGACGTGCACGGAGGACGCAAAAGGAATGGCCGATCCGCTTCTACGGGAGGAAGATAGTGAGCGGACGCATGACCCGGAAACGTCCGGGTGCCGGGCGGCGTGGACGCGGGGCGGGGTGCGCGCGTCGCGGGGCGAGTCGCAGGATCTTTGGTCTCACGCAGAGCAGCGGAATCGGCAGAAACTTCGCTCGTCTCTGCTTACTCTGCTGCTCTGCGTGAATCTATCTGTTTTCGGCCCCGGGGAGCTCGACGGCGTCCGCGTCCTGCACCCCGCCGCCGCCGGGCAGGTGCCAGCCGCCCGGGCCCGTCGACGACACCCTCGGCACCACGCACGCCTGCAATCGGCGCATGATGTCCTCACCGCGCGCGCAGTACGTCCCGGTCGAGCCTACGGCCGAGCATCGTGCGGAGGAGCTGGCGACACCCGTCGCCGCGCCCGCCTCCGTCGGCCCTGCGCTCCTTCCGCGCGCAGGCCGGGCGGATCGACGCGGCGCTGAGGGCCCCTGGGAGAGGGGCGAGGGGGGTACGTGGAGGCGGGCGAGAATCGCTCGGCAAGGTTGTGTCCTGAAAAGGTTGACCCCGTGCACCCCGTGCGGTATTCTGTCACCCGGTCCGGTAGCAGATTCCGCTGCATGGGCACGTTCCCGGTCTTTCCCGCGGTCCCTTCATCCCTCCAGTTCCGGAGATCCCTTCCATGGCCAGTCCGCTCACCCTCGTCATGCCCGTGATCCCGGGCACCAGCCCGGTCACCGTCGCCCAGACGCTGGCGCAGTACCAGCCGCAGCTGGACGCGGCACTGCAGTCCATCGGCACGGTGCACTACGCCCGCACGCTGTACCTGGACACCTCGGTGGCCAACCTGCAGCCCAACGCGCAGTCCACGGGGCCGTTCGTGATCTGCGTGATCACGGAGTACGACGGCAGCTTCGACGCCTACATCGGCGACTTCGTGGCGCAGGTGGGCACCGTGTTCGACGCGCTGCTGCAGTACGTGGTGGGCGGCCCGGCGCTGATCCCCGTGGCCAACAACGTGGCCGCGTTCACGGCCTTCATCGCCCAGAACGACGCCTCGCAGCACCAGCCCAACGAGGGGATGTTCCAGGCCTACACGCAGACGGTGCAGCAGATCCTGGCCGCCGTCGGCTGAGCCGGCGAACGGGAGCGCGCGCACCCGGCGCGCGCTCCCCTCCTCTCCACCGCCCCCCTCCCTCCATGGCGACACCCGAGATCGACTACGCCGACGTGCAGGGCACCATCCTGCGCGGCTACCGAGTGGACCTGGCCCGGCACTTCATCCTGCAGATCACCGACGCCGTGGCCGCGGGCGCCTTCGTCGGCAACCTGGTGAACGGCACCGGCGGCGTTCCCCGCATCACCACGGCGGCGCGCTGGACCAGCAAGCCGGAGTGCTTCGTCAACATCGGCTTCACCGCGCCGGGGCTGGCGGCGCTGGGCGTCTCGCCCACCCAGCTCCAGAGCTTCGACCCCGCCTTCCAGGCCGGCGCCACCAGCAGCGCGGTGGCCGGCGTGGTGGGCGACACGGGCACCAGCGACCCGGCCAACTGGCTGGGCGGCATCGAGACGTGGCGGAACGCGCACGTGGTGCTCAGCCTGTGGGTGCACAAGGACCCGGCGGTGCTCGAGAAGGTCACCGCCCGGCTGCGGGCGGCGTTCGCGGCGGGGATGAAGGAGCTGCTCTTCCACGACGCCACGGCGCTCCCCGACAACCGCGTGCACTTCGACTACCGCGACAACATCGCGCAGCCCACGGTGATCGGCGCGCCGCCGCGCAAGCACGACATCCCCGACGACCAGCCGCCGGTGCCCACGGGCGAGTTCCTGCTGGGCTACGCCAACGCGTCCGGGGGCACGTACAGCGTGCAGCCCGCGCAGCTCTCCACCAACAGCAGCTACGCGGCGTTCCGCATCCTGGAGCAGGACGTGGTGGGGTTCGAGCGGTTTCTGCGGGACTTCGCTCCGGCGGGCGTGGACCCGGAGATGCTGGCCGCCAAGGTGTGCGGCCGGTGGCGCAACGGGAACCCCCTGGTGCTCGAGCCCGATGCGCCGGGCGAGGTGCTGCCCACCGACCAGCTGAACGCCTTCACCTACGTGAACACGACGGACCCCGCCCAGGACGACACGCTGGGGCTGCGCTGCCCGATCGGCTCGCACATCCGGCGCACCAACCCGCGCGACGAGGCGGTGGTCGGCACCGACTCCACCCACCACCGCATCACGCGCCGCGCCATGCCGTACGGCCCCGCGTACGATCCGGCGAATCCCGTGGACGCGCCGCGCGGGCTCATCGGCTACTTCATCAACGCCAGCGTGTTCAACCAGTTCCAGTTCATCCAGGGCCAGTGGGCGCTCACCTCCACCTTCGTGAAGTCGGCCAAGGCGCCGGGCGGGCAGCCCCCGGGGAACGCGGTGAACAACATCAGCGGCGAGGACGTTTTCCTGGGGGTGAACGACCCGCCCAGCAGCAGCTCGTTCACGCTGCCCGCCGAGCCGCAAAACCTGATGGTCACCGGCTTTTCGCGGATGATCAACACCCGCGGCGGCGCCTACGTGTTCCTGCCCAGCATCACGGGGCTCGACTACCTCGCGACCCTGCCCGCCTCCGTCGCGGCCCCCGCGCCGGCACCCTGATCCGGCGGGGGCGGGCGTTCAGCTTCCGAGCCGCACGACGGCGTCCGCGTCCTGCACCCCGCGCACGGCCGGGTCCGCCGCCGCCCGGAGCGCCGCCCGCGCCGCGGCGGCCACGTGGATCGGCCGCGCGCGCCGGGCGAGGCGGCCCAGGCCGGGGAGCAGCATCCCCAGCCGCACCAGCGCCGCGGCGGGGTAGGTGATCGGGCGCCCGGGGCCGTAGACGAACCCCGGGCGGAAGACCACCGGCCGCGGGCGGGCGGCGAGGATCGCGGCTTCCGCCCGGCGCTTCGCGGCGAGGTACGCCGCCGGCACCAGCGGCGGCTTCGCGGCGGCCGAGAAGAAGACGAACGCGCCCACGCCGGCGCGCTCCGCCTCGCGCACCGCCACCACGGCGGAGTCGCCGTTGACGCGCTCGAAGGTGAGGTCGTGCTCGCGGTTCTCGGCGATGATCCCCACGCAGTGGACCACGGCATCGCACCCGGCCAGGTGGCGGCTCCAGGCGCCCGGGTCCAGCGCGTCGGCCACCACCCACTCCACCGCGCCGATCCACGCCGCCTCCCCCCGCGGCGCCCCGCTCCGGGCCAGGGCGGCCACCTCGTGCCCCCGCTCGACCGCCGCGCGGCACACCGCCCGCCCGATGAACCCGTTCCCGCCCAGCACCATCACCTTCATCGCCGTCTCCAGAAAAGAACTGCTTGACTCTCACAGAGAGCACAGAGGACTCAGAGGACTCAGAGGAACAGCGAATCGAAGTTCTCCGTGTCCTCCGTGTCCTCTGTGAGAAACATTGGAGAGCCGGAATTTCGAGAGAGCTCGCCGGAGGAGCTACTTCCGCAGGATGCGCCCCGCCGCCTCGGCCAGCGAGTCGAGCGCGGCGTAGGGACGCGCCTGGCCGTCGGGGCCGACGAGGAAGGAGCGTTGCGGGAGCTGGTCGGGGTCGGCGCCGCGCGCGGGCTGCGGGAGCGCGGTGATGAAGAGCGTGCCGTCCGCGCGCGGCTCCCACCCGCGCAGACGGAAGCCGCGCGGCAGCACCGGCCGCAGGCCGCCGCCGGCGAGGTCGGAGACGTACAGCCCGAGCGGATCGCGGTGGTCCAGCCTGCCGTCGCCGTTGCCGTCCTCCAGCGCCATCTCGTAGACGATCCACCGCAGCGTCGAGTCCGGCCCGGCCCTCTCGTCTCCCGGCCAGCGGACCTCGGCGACGTACGCCGGCCGGTCCAGCAGCAGCCGTCCGCCCCGGCCGTCCAGGAACGCCACGTTGACGATCGGCCCCTCGGAAGTGCCGTCCCCGGAATCCATGCCGCGCTCCCCCGCGGCAGGGCGGTACCCCTGTCCATGTCCGACGAGCACGATGCGCGCATCCGACCCGCGGATCGGCGCCGGCGCGTCGTAGCGCACCGCGCGCGGCCGCTCTGGCCCGGACGCTCCGCCCTTCGGCGCGGCGGGCACCGCCGGGTCACCCGCCGCCAGGTCGGTGATCCACGCCCCGAGCACGAACAGCGTGCCGATCGCCAGCAGCGCCAGCAGCAGGATTCCGTTGATCAGCCACACCCAGCGCAGCAGCCGGTCGACGCGCGAAGACATCGGGAGGAATCGAGAAGGAGAAGGGAAGGCGAGAAGGCGCGCGGAGGCCGAACGCACTCACGCACTTCCGCACTCACGCACTTTGTTCAAAGCCCCGTCGGGTGGTCGATGAACATCCACTCGAGCCCGAAGCGCTCCGCCAGGTGCGCGGCCAGCGCGCGCACGCCCCAGACCTCGGTGGCGTAGTGTCCGCCCAGCAGCAGGTTGAGGCCGCCTTCCTCCGCGTCGAAGAAGTTGTGGTGCCGGGCCTCGCCGGTGAGGAACGCGTCGAGCCCCGCGCCGATCGCCGCGCCGATCTCGTCGCCCGCCCCGCCGGTGATCACGCCCACCCGCCGCACCCGCCCGGGCCCGCCGGGCACCAGCTTCACCGGCGCGCCGAGGACCCGCGACGCGCGCTCCGCCAGCTCCTCGCGCGAGGCGTCTAGCTCGCCCCACACCCCCAGCGGCATCCCCTTGTACTCGCCGAAGCGGCCCCGCGGCTCGATCCCCAGCTCGCGCGCCAGCACCGCGTTGTTCCCTACCTCGGGGTGCACGTCCAGCGGCAGGTGCGCCGAGTAGACCGCCAGGTCGGCGTCGAGGATCGCCTTCAGGCGTCGGTAGCGGCGGCCGGTGAGCGGCTGGTTGCCGTCCCAGAAGAGGCCGTGGTGCACCAGCAGCAGGTCGGCGTCCGACGCGACCGCACGGTCCACGGAGGCCTGCGAAGCGTCCACGGCGGCCGCCAGGAACCGCACCTCGCGCGGGCTGTCCACCTGCAGGCCGTTCAGCGCGCCGGAGAAGTCCGGCACCTCGGCCAGGCGCAGGTAGTCGTCCAGGTACTCCCGAAGCTCGTCGAGCCGCACGGATCACCGGGTTGGGCGGCTTCCCCACAAAACGTGGAAAACTCGGGTGGAAAAGCCGGCGTTCGACGTGTGGAAAACGCCCAACCCGCGACACGACAACGGGTTGGGCTAAAGTGGACGGGCTGTGGAAAACTACACGTATTCGGGCGAGTTTTCCCCACTCGGTGCAGGCGCAGGAAGGGCGCGCGGGGCATCCTCGCCCAGCATCTGCACCTGCCCGGTGAAGCGGGCGCCCTCCTCCAGGTGCAGGTGCGACGCGCGCGCCGAGACCTGCCCCTCGATGTCGCAGGTGGCCTGCAGCTCCAGCCGGCTCTCCGCCGTCACCGTGCCGCGCACCCGGCCGCCGATCACCGCGTCCTGGGTGATGATGTCGCCGCGGACCTCGCCCTCCTTGCCCACGACCACCGCCTTCCCCGCGCGCAGCGTCCCGTCGACGCGCCCCTCGACGCGCACCGTGCCGTCGGTCACCAGGTCGCCCACGATGTGCATCCCGGGGCCGATGATCGACATCGAGTCCGGGTTGCCGCCGCGGGGCGCGGGGGGCGCCTTCTCTCGCGCCGCCGCTCCACCGCCGTTCTTCTTCCCGCCGCTGAAGATCGCCATCCGTCTCCCACTCCCGGCCCGGGCGGCGCCTCGCCCCGGCCGCTGATCGGACCCTGAGGTTTCCGCCGGCCCCGCGGCTACCGCGGGTCGGCCTCCCTGGCGCTGTCCCCCGCGACCGCCGCGGCCGAGTCGGCGCGGGCGGTGTCGAGCGGGGGGAGCTCGCCGCGGAGCATGGTGCGGATCTGCTCGTACTGCACCTGCATGCGGGCCAGGGTGCGGGCGAGCTGCTCGCGCTCCTGCCGCTCGCGCTGCAGCACCGCGATCTCGTGCTTGAGCCCCGGCACCCGCCCCGCCTGCGCCGCCACCCACACCCACGAGGCGGCCATCAGGAAGAGCACCGCCAGCAGCGCCGCCGCCCCGAAGACGGCCAGGCGCAGCTTGCGGTAGCTGACCTCCCACGAGCGCGTGCTCATGTCGGCGAACCCGCCGTGCGGGATGACGATGAACGTCATCCGGCGGTCGTCCTTGGCCATGACTACATGGTACGAAAGTACGAAAGTACGGAAGTACGAGAGAACGGAGAAGCGTGGCGGCGCGAACACGGCTCGCCCCGCGGATCCGCAGACGTACTTACGTACTCTCGTACTCTCGTACTCACGTACTCCCTACCGTTCCTCTTCCAACCCCAGGATCAGCTCCAGCACCCGGTCGAAGTCGTCGGCGTTGTAGAACGGGATCTCGATGCGCCCGCTCTTTCCCGCCAGCACCCGGATGCGGGCCGGGGTCCCCAGCTTGCGCTGCAGCTCGGCCTCCAGGTGGCGCACGTGCGGGTCGCCCGAGGGGTCGCGCAGCGGCGCGCTCCCCCTGGCCTCGCCGGGGGCGCCCCCGCGCAGGCCGCGCACCCGCTCCTCCACCGTGCGCACCGACATCCCCTGCTCGGCGGCCTGGCGCGCCAGGTCGGCCATCTCGCGCTCGCTCTCCAGCCCCAGCAGCGCGCGGGCGTGCCCCATCGACAGGTCGCCCTCGCTCACCATCCGCTGCACCGAGGCCGGCAGCTGCAGCAGGCGCAGCAGGTTGGCGATGGTGGAGCGCTCGCGGCCCACGCTCTCGGCCACCTCGGCCTGCGTGTAGCCGAACTCCTCGATGAGCTGCCGGTAGCCGGCCGCCTCCTCCAGCGGCGAGAGCTCGGCGCGCTGCACGTTCTCGACGATGGCCAGCACCAGCATGGCGCGGTCGTCGATCTCGCGCACCACCACGGGCACGTGCGTCCACCCCAGCCTCCGCACCGCCCGCCAGCGCCGCTCCCCCGCGATCAGCTCCCACTCGGCCCCGTCGGGGGCGCCCGGGCGGGCGCGGCGCACCACCAGCGGCTGGAGGAGCCCGTTCTTGCGGATCGACTCCTCCAGCTCCGCCAGCTGCTCGGGGCTGAACTCGCGGCGGGGCTGGAACGGGTTGGGGGCGATGCGCGCGGTGGGGACCTCGCGCACCCCCTCGCCGGTGGCGATCGCCTCCTCGGTGCCCGTCGAGAACTCGCCCAGGAGCGCGGAGAGCCCCTTCCCCAGCCGGGGCTTCTTGGAGGCCACGCCCTACTCTCCCCCGGCCGCGGCCGCCGGCTCGGGCTCGGGGGGCGCCGCCTTCCCCTTGCGCTCGCGGGCGATCACCTCGCGGGCCAGCGACAGGTAGCTCTTGGCGCCCACCGAGAGGATGTCGTACAGCACGATCGGCTTGCCGAAGCTGGGCGCCTCGGCGATGCGCACGTTGCGGGGGATGGTGGTGCGGTACACCTTGGGCCCGAAGTACTCCTTCGCCTCGTCGGCCACCTGGCGCGACAGGTTCAGCCGCCCGTCGTACATGGTGAGCAGCACCCCCTCGATCTGCAGCTGGGGGTTCAGGTTCTTCTGCACCACGGTCACGGTGTTCAGCAGCTGCGACAGCCCTTCCAGCGCGTAGAACTCGCACTGGATCGGGATCAGCACGCTGTCGGCGGCGGCCAGGGTGTTGAGCGTGAGCAGGCCGAGCGAGGGCGGGCAGTCGATGAGGACGTAGTCGTAGCGGTCCTTCACCGCCGCCATGGCCTTGCGCAGGATGGTCTCGCGGTTGCGGCGGCTGACCAGCTCCACCTCGGCGCCCACCAGGTCGCGCGTGGCGGGGACCACGTCCAGGTAGGGGAAGTGCACCCCGGGGACGATCACGTCGGCCAGCGACGCGTCGTCGGTGAGGACGTCGTAGATCGACCTCTCCACCTCGTCCTTGTCGATCCCGAGCCCGCTGGTGGCGTTGCCCTGCGGGTCGGTGTCCACGACGAGCGTCTTCTTCTCGGCGACGGCCAGGCACGCCCCCAGGTTGATGGCCGTGGTGGTCTTGCCGACGCCGCCCTTCTGGTTCGCGATGGCGATGATGCGCGACACGCCCGTCCTCTGAGCCTGGGTGGGG
>DASVWD010000224.1 GCA_036389795.1 Longimicrobium sp. | reverse complement strand
AAACGTGGATCAGCAGGCCGAAACCCGCTCCGAGGCGCCCCAGCGACGCTCAAATCGTCCCGAACGCGGACCAGAGCACCGCACGACCGAGCGAGGAGCGTCGCAGGGCACCGCCTCAGTGTGGATTGCAGGATTTGGGTTGAAGCCTTGCGGGTTGTGAGGCTTTCTGCGGTGGTTGCCGCGGGTTCACGCGCCCGCAAACCCCCGGCACCCCCGCGCGTGTTGACCCGCGCGCTTTCGCTTTGTATCGTAAAGTGGACCGCGGCTTGCGGCTGGAGCTGTCCAGGCAGGGCACAGATTGGACGAACGCGGCTCATCCTCATAGATTGGCACCGCTTACGGCGCGGGTAGGCGCCGGATTCGTCACCACAGGAAGGAACCCAAGTGGCGCTACTCGAGAAGGTCCGGTCCCCCGCGGACGTCCGCGCGCTCCCCGAGGGCGAGCTGCGGCAGCTCTGCGACGAGGTGCGCGACCGCATCATCGACGTGGTCTCGCGGCACAAGGGCGCCCACTTCGGCTCCAACCTGGGGACCGTCGAGCTGGCCGTGGCGCTGCACCGGGTGTTCGACACCCCGCGCGACCAGCTCATCTGGGACGTGGGCCACCAGGCGTACCCGCACAAGATCCTCACCGGCCGCAACGACCGGATGGACACCATCCGCAAGAAGGGCGGCCTCTCGGGCTTCCTGCGCCGCGACGAGAGCGAGTACGACGTCTTCGGCGCCGGGCACGCCGGCACCTCCATCTCGGCCGCCGTGGGCGTGGCCGCCGCGCGCGACCTGCGCGGGGAGGACTTCGAGGTGATCGCCGTGATCGGCGACGGGTCGATGACGTGCGGGCTGCCGTACGAGGCGCTCAACAACGCCGGCCACACCGACCGCGACCTGATCGTCGTCCTCAACGACAACGAGATGTCGATCTCCCCCAACGTGGGGGCGCTGCACAAGTACCTGGGGATCCACAAGCGGCTCACCGACGTGCGCACCTCGCCGCTCTACAACCGCGTGCGCGAGGAGGTGAAGCGGGTGATCCACGCCATGCCGCGCCTCGGCACGCTGGGCGAGATGGTGGAGCACTTCGCCATGCGCGCCGACGACGCGATGAAGGGGATGTTCGTCCCCGGGATGCTCTTCGAGGAGCTGGGCTTCCGCTACGTGGGGCCGGTGGACGGGCACGACGTGGACCAGCTGGTGGAGACCTTCGCCGGCGTGCGGCAGATGAAGGGGCCGCGGCTCGTCCACGTCCTGACGACGAAGGGGAAGGGCTTCGCCCCCGCCGAGGCCGACCAGGTGAAGTGGCACGCGCAGGGCGGCTTCGACAAGGTCACGGGCGCGCCGCTCAAGCCCTCGTCCGGCGGGCTCCCGCGCTGGCAGAACGTCTTCGGGCAGGCGCTCACGGCGCTCGCGGCCGAATATCCCGACGTGGTGGCGATCACCGCGGCGATGGCCACCGGCACCAGCACCGACATCTTCGAGAAGGCGTACCCCGGGCGCTTCTTCGACGTCGGCATCGCCGAGGCGCACGCCGTCACCTTCGCGGCGGGGCTGGCCACGCAGGGGATCAAGCCGGTGGTGGCCATCTACTCCACCTTCCTGCAGCGCGCCTACGACTCGATCGTGCACGACGTGGCGATCCAGGATCTGCCGGTGCTCTTCGTGATGGACCGCGGCGGGATCGCGGGCGACGACGGGCAGACGCACCACGGCGGGCTCGACATCGCCTACATGCTGGCGGTGCCGGGGATGACCGTCGCGGCGCCGAAGGACGCCGACGAGCTGATCGGGCTCCTGCGGCTGGGGATCGAGTGGGGCCGGGGGCCGTTCTCGATCCGCATCCCCCGCGACGCGGTGCCGGCGCTGCCGAAGCCCGTGGCGGAAGTGCCCGCGGTGGAGTACGGGACGTGGGAGACGCTCCGGCAGGGGAAGGACGTGGCGATCCTGGCGGTGGGGACGATGGTGCAGCCGGCGCTCGCGGCGGCCGAGGCGCTCCAGCGCGAGGGGGTCAGTGCCACGGTGGTGAACGCCCGCTTCGTGAAGCCGCTGGACGAGCGCACGCTGGAGCGGCTCTTCCCGCACCACTCGCACCTGCTGACGGTGGAGGAGGGGACGGTGGTGAACGGCTTCGGCAGCTACGTGCGCGCGTACGTGGCGGGGCGCTGGCCGGGGGTGCGCGGCGCCTCGCTGGGGCTCCCCGACGCCTTCGTGGAGCACGGCGAGCGCGGCGAGCTGCTGGCGGAGCTGGGGCTCACCTCCGACGGCATCGCGGCGCGGGCGCGCGAGCTCCTGGGCAAGCCGCTCCGGAAGCTGCTTGAGACCGCCTGAGCCCGGCGGGGGGCCGCGGCGCATCGGCGTCGTGGGCCACCCGCGCTACGCCACCTTCGCGGCCGCCCTCGCCCGTCTGGCCGACCTGGCCGGGCGGGAGGGGGCCGAGCTGTTCTACGAGGAGGCGCTGCTCGATCTGGTCCCCGGCGCCCGCCCGCTCACCCCCGAGATCTGCCCCGGGCTGGACCTGCTGCTCACCCTGGGCGGCGACGGGACGCTCCTGCGCGGGGCGCGCCTGGTGGCGCTGCACTCCGTGCCGGTGCTGGGGATCAACTTGGGGCACCTGGGGTTCCTGACCTCCGCCGCGCCGGCCGAGCTGGAGGCGGCGCTGGAGCGGTGGCTCGAGGGCGACTTCGCGCTCGACGAGCGGATGGCGCTGGCGGTGCGGGCGGAGGGCGAGGACGGCCGCGGGTGCGGCACCTACGTGGCGCTCAACGACGCGGTGCTGCACAAGGGCGGCGCGGCGCGGGTGATCCGCCTGGCGGTCTCGGCCTCGGGCGAGGAGGTGGGCACCTACAGCGCCGACGGGATCATCCTCTCCACGCCCACGGGGTCCACCGCCTACTCGCTCTCGGCGGGCGGGCCGATCGTCTCGCCCTCGGTGGACTGCATCGTGGCCACGCCGATCTGCCCGCACACGCTGGGGGTGCGCCCGCTGGTGCTCCCGGCGGGCGAGGTGCTCACGCTGGAGGTGCTCTCGCCCAGCGAGGAGCTGATCCTCACCATCGACGGGCAGGAGCACGAGCGGCTGGTGCCGGGGCAGAAGGTGGTGGTCCAGCGCGCGGAGCGCCCGGTGTGCCTGGTGCGCTTCCCCGGCCAGACCTTCTTCTCCACGCTGCGCCGCAAGCTCCGCTGGGGCGACTTGGCCGAGCGGGAGGGTGACGCCCCTCCCCCGTAGAGCGGTCGGATCGACGAAGAAAACGGAGACGGGGCGCCTCCTTCTCGCAGGAGGCGCCCCGTCTTCCGTTCCCGGGACCCGCGGTCAGACGGCGCAGTTGCAGACGCCCATCTCGCAGAAGCCGTGGGCGAACGGGCCGAACTGCGCCTGGCACTGCTTGTTGCACTGCCCCGGGCTGCACGTCGGGTCCCTCTGCGCCTCCGCCGGGCTGGCGAACGCCTGCACCGCGCCGAAGCCGAGCGCCGCCATCATCGACGCTGCCAGCAGCCCGTTCCGGACCTTCGTGAACATCGTGCCCATGTCTTCCTCCGGGTTCGTGTGCGGCGGGTCCAGCCGACCCGCACTGGGGTGAGGGCGGAAAAAGGCGGGCAACATGCGTTCCGCCGCGCGACGTCCCGGGTCCCACTTCGTCGCAGACGGGACAAACTGGGGCGCCTCTTTGTCGGAAAGGACGCTCCCGTGACTTCTGCAGGGTGCTTCGGCCGCTGACCCCAACGCTGTCATCCTGAGAGACTTTTGAGAAACGTCACTTTGGCGTACTCGGAGGTCCTACTGGGTGGTCTACAGAGCCTCCGCAGAGGGAATCAGCCGCGGATTTGAGATTGATTTCGCGTGCTGAAGCACCAAAGGAGCGGTTCCTCAATAGTCTCTGAGGGCGCGGGAGCTGAACTCGCGTCTGCACAAGAGCTTGCCGCGCCCGAAGGATCTGCGGGTCGGGACCGGGTGAGGGTCGGGGTGACGTGCGAGCCCGGTCCGCACCTCCTTCAGTCGCCGTCCGGCGTCCGGGCGATGGAAAGTCTGCGCGGCGGCTCCTTCAGGATGACAGCGTCGAGGTCGAGTCGGTAACCGGCATCCTCACGAACGAAACGCTGGACGGTGGTGTCGCTGCGCGGCAGATTGCGGGGTGGCCCCGCCACCTGTTTTACCTCTCTGGAAGGACGGTCGGGCATGAGCACGATCTCCGTCCCCCTCGGCGCCGCCTCCCCGGCCGAATCCGCGGTCTCCGCCGCGCCCGCCGCCACCGCCTGCCCCTCGTGCGGCACCGCGCTCGCCGGCGCCTTCTGCCACGCCTGCGGCGAGGGGAACCCGGCGGTCGAGGACCGCTCGCTCCGCCGCTTCTTCCGCGAGGTGGCGGACGAGCTCACGCTCGACTCGAAGGTGCTGCGCACGGTGCGCCTGCTGGTGACGCGGCCGGGCGAGCTGACGCTGGAGTACCTGCGCGGGCGGCGGCGGCCGTACATGAGCCCGCTGCGGCTGTACCTGGTGGTCTTCGCGGTCACGCTGATCCTGGCCTCGCTCCTTGAGCCGGCCCCGGGCGCCCAGGCGGGGAACGGAACCTCGGACTTCCTCGAGAGGACGATGGACGCGGTGCAGAACGCCCTCGCGCAGGCGCGGCACATCACGCCCGCCGAGGCCAGGGAGGAGCTGACCGACCGCACCAGAGGGCTGGTCACGTGGTTCGCGGTGCTCACTCCCTTCATCTTCGCGGCGTTCCTGCAGCTCGCGTACGTGCGCCGCAAGCGGTGGTTCACCGAGCAGCTGGTGTTCGCGACCCACTTCGCCGCGTTCAACTATGTGGTGGGGATCCTGTTTCTCCCGATCCAGTACGGTGCCGTGGGGCTGGGACAGGCCGCGGTGATCCCGCTCGGGCTGCTCGCGTTCGCATGGGTGTGCGGCTACCTCTACCTCGCGCTGCGCCGCGTGTACGACGGGCCGCGGCTGGGGACGGCGGTCCGTACCTTCTTCCTCACCATGGGACTGTCCGTCGCGCAGATGGTCACGGGGATGCTCGCGCTCGGGGCCGCCGTCGTGGCGCTGCTGTACTTTTGAGCGAAGCTCGATGAACGACGAGAGCCCCGGCGCGTGCCGGGGCTCTTCGCCTTCCAGGCCGAGCCGGCCTACCCCTCCGGCGGAGGGGCCGGCGGTGGCGGCGTGGGACGGATGACGCGCACGGAGTCGCCCGGAACCGGCTGCCAGGGACGCGCGTCGCGCGGCTCCCGCGGCGGCGGAAGCTGCGTCGGGGGCCGCGTGGTGTCGGGGCGGATGAGCCGTGGGGGCTTCGTCGCCGGCACCGGTGGCCGGCCCGCGCTTGGAGGAACCCCCGGCGGCGGGGTCGGCATCATCGTCGGACGTGTCGGCTGGCCGGGCGCGGGTACGGGCGGCGTCGGCATCGTGGCTACCGGCGGCGCGCCGGGGCGGCCGGCGGCGGGGCGGGAGCGCGCGTCGTGCACCTTCTCCACCTCGCGCGCGATCTCCTTCCACACCTCGGCCATGAACTCCGCGTCGCGCCGGTGCGCGGCCACGAAGCGGGTGAGGTCCTTCTCCGTCACCCGGTGCTGCTTGAGCGCCGCCTGGCGGAGCGCGGCGGCGTCGCCGGCGGTGTCGGGCACCGTGCGCAGCGCCACGTTCGCGGCGACGAAGCGCGCGCGCGGGATCGCCGCCGCCGCGTCGCGCCCGCCGCACGCGGCAACGGCGAGCGCCAGCGCCGCGAGGGCGGGGAGTGCGGTGATTCGCATCTTCTTTCCCGAAAACGAATTACGCATGACCGGGTAAACACCGCCGCCCGCGCCGCGGTTCCCGCTTCCGCCGGGCCGGGCGTCGCAGGCTACCGGCGGGGCGAAGTGCTGTCAAGGCGCCGCGTTGCGCCCCGCGCCGCCGCCCCCTAGCTTCGGACGGCCCACCCGCGGGCCCGCACCCCAACTCCGGCAACGCAACCGATGACGCGCAGCACCCGCAGCCTCGCGCTGCTCGCCACCCTCGCCGCGGCGCCGCTCGCCGCCCAGCAGGCGCCGCCCTCGCCGGCCCAGGTGCTCGGCTACGAGCTGGGCGAGCGCTTCACCCCGTACGCGGGCGTGCAGCAGTACGCGAAGGCGCTCGACGCCGCCAGCGACCGGGTGGAGTACCGGCCGTACGGCGAGACCTACGAGGGGCGCGAGCTCTTCCAGCTGGTGGTCGCCACCCCCGGGAACCTGCGGCGGCTGGACCAGATCCTGGCCGCCAACGCCGAGCTGGCCCGCGGCGCCGGCCCCGAGCGCGCCCGGCAGATCGCCGCCGCCAACCCGGCGGTGGTCTACTTCAGCTACGGCGTGCATGGCAACGAGAGCTCCTCCAGCGAGGCGGCCCTGTGGACCGCCTGGGACCTGGCCCGCGACGCCCCCGAGGTGCGCGGCGCGCTCGACTCGCTCGTGGTGATCATCGACCCCGTCACCAACCCCGACGGGCGCGACCGCTACGTCAACTGGTACCGCTCGGTGCGCGGCGCCGTCCCCGACCCCGACCCGCAGTCGCGCGAGCACCGCGAGCCGTGGCCGGGCGGGCGCTTCAACCACTACCTGTTCGACCTGAACCGCGACTGGAGCTGGGCCACGCAGGAGGAGACCCGGGCGCGGCTGGCCACCTGGTGGCGGTGGAACCCGCAGGTGCACGTGGACTTCCACGAGATGTTCTTCAACAGCTCGTACTTCTTCTTCCCCGCCACGGCGCCGATCAACCCGATCTACCCCGAGCACATCCTGGAGTGGGGGAAGCGCTTCGGCCAGGCCAACGCGCGCGCGTTCGACCAGCACGGGTGGGCCTACTACACCGCCGAGGCGTTCGACCTCTTCTACCCCGGCTACGGCGACAGCTGGCCCAGCCTCACCGGCGCGGTGGGGATGACGTACGAGCAGGCGGGCCACGGCGCCGCGGGGCAGGCGGTGGCGCGCGAGGACGGCGACACGCTCACGCTGCACGACCGCGCCGAGCACCACCGCACCAGCGGCCAGGCCACGCTGCGCACCGCCGCGGAGGGGAAGACGCGGCTCCTGCTGGACTACGCCGAGGCCGCGCGCACCGCCGGCGACGGCGAGCAGGACTTCCTCCTGGTCCCCGGCGAAGACCCCTCGCGGGTGGAGGCGCTGGTGGCGCACCTCCGCCGGCAGGGCGTCGAGGTGGAGCGCGCCCAGTCCGGCTTCACGGCGCGGGCCACCGCGTACGCGGGCTTCCCGGCGCGCGGCCAGTTCCCCGCGGGCACCTACCGCGTGCGCGCCCGGCAGCCGCTCGGCCGCCTGGCGATTACGCTGCTGCAGCAGGAGACGCAGCTGAAGGCCGACTACTCGTACGACGTGAGCGCCTGGAGCCTCCCCTACGCGTACGGCGTGGCCGCCTACCGGGTGGCGCCGGGCACGGGGAGCGGGTGGACGAGCGTCGCCGCGCCGAACGGGCCGGCCGAGCGCCCCGCGCCCGCCCCGGGGTACGGCTACCTGGTGGCGCCGGGCGAGGGCGCCTCCGCCGCGGTGCTGCGCTTCATGGAGGCCGGCGGGCGGGCGCGGGTGCTGGTGAAGCCCTCCACCTTCGGCGGGCGGCGCTTCCCGGCGGGGACCTGGTTCATCCCCGCGCGCGGCAACGACTCGCTGCAGGCGCGCGCCACGCGGGCCGGGCTCGGCCCCTTCGCGGCGGTCGCGGCCACGGGGCTCAGCGAGAACGGGATCGACCTGGGGAGCGAGAACGTGCTCCCGGTGAAGGCCCCGCGCGTGGCCCTGGTCTCGGGCGACGGCGTCTCCGCCACCTCGTTCGGGTCGATGTGGTTCTACCTGGAGCGCGAGCTGGGGCTCAGGCTCGACGTGGTGCAGGGCTCCGACCTGGCGAGCGTGGACCTGTCGGAGTACGACGTGATCGTCCTCCCCGACGCCAGCCCGCGCGCGTTGCGCGGGGCCGACGAGGCGCTCAAGGGCTGGATCCAGAAGGGCGGGCGGCTGGTGGCGGTGGGGGGCGGCGCCGCGGCCGTGGCGGCGCTGGCCGAGGTGAAGACGCGCGAGTCCCCGCGGGACAGCTCGCGCGACCGCTTCCTGGCCGGCCGCGAGGAGCGCGAGAAGCAGGAGTGGCGGCAGGAGGTGCCGGGCACCATCGTCCCGGTGACGCTGGACCCCGCGCACCCGCTGGCCTTCGGGGCGGGGCTCGACGCCGCGCCGGAGAGGACCTTCGTGCTGCACCAGGGGAACCGGATCTTCGAGCCGGCGGAAGGAGTGGAGTCGGTGGCCTACTTCCCGCGCGACCTGTCGCGCATCTCCGGCGTGATCTCGCCCGAGAACCTGCGCAACCTGGGGCAGGGGGCCTGGCTGGTGACCAAGCGGATGGGGCAGGGGAGCGTGGTGCTCTTCGCCGACGACCCGCTCTTCCGCCTCTTCTGGCGCAGCACCCAGCCGCTGCTGGTGAACGCGATCCTGCTGGGACCCTGAAACGACAGGGAACAGGGGACAGGGAACAGGGGACAGCCAGCCACTTCGCTCCGCAGTTGCCGGCTGTCCCCTGTACCCTGTTCCCTGTCCCCTGCAGTTCCGTCACGCACTTCCGTACTCCCGCAGCGGCCGGTCGGTGAGCACCATCGGGCGCGGCAGGCCGGCCTTGCGCAGGTAGCCGCTGGAGCCGCGCAACTGGTCGGTGAGCACCTTCTTCTCGCGGAAGAGCGAGAGCTGCTGCTCGGGCGCCGCCAGGTGCAGCTCGCGCTCGATCTCGGCCAGGCGCGCCTGGATCGAGCGGGCGCGGATCAGCTGCAGGCTTCCCCAGAAGAACTGGTCGGCCGGGTTCAGCGTGGCCGCCTCGGGGTCGCCGCGCAGCTCCTCCACCAGCGGGAGCACGTCGGGCGCGAACACCCGCAGCCACTCGCCGTCGGCGTCGCGCCGCCCCTCGGCCTCCACCAGCCCCGCGAAGATCCGCTGGTACGCCGGGTGGCGGAAGTCGCCCGGCGACAGCTCGGCGCCCGCGCGCTCCACCCACGCCTCGTCGCGGAAGAGCAGGAGCAGCAGGATGCGCTCCGGGTTCTCCTGCGCCCGCGTGGCGTCGCGCGCCTCCTGCGCGCGGCGCCCCTCCACCCGCTGGCGCCGCTCCTCGGCCGAGGCGGGCCCGCCGCGCGCGCCCGGCCCCGGCGCGGGGGCCGCGGCCACCTCGCGCTCCAGCGTCTCGCGCGCCACCCCCGTCTTCTCGGCGATGCGGCCCACGTACACGCCGCGCAGCACCTCGTCGCTCGCGGCGCGCACCGTGGGGAGCAGCGCGTCGATCGCCTGGCGGGTGCCGCGGATCGAGGAGAAGTAGTCCTTGCGCTCCAGGATCTGGATCTTGCGCTCCAGCACGTCCACCGCGTCGTCCAGGTACTTCCGGAGCGCCGCCGCCCCCTTCGCCCGCACCAGCGAGTCGGGGTCCTCGCCGTCGGGGAGCGTGGCCACCAGCACCTCCACCCCCACCGCCAGCAGCGCGTCGCCCGAGCGGAAGGTGGCCTTGAGCCCCGCCTTGTCGCTGTCGTAGAGGAGGATGGCGCGCCGGGCGTAGCGCGCGATCAGCGCCGCCTGCTCCTCCGTCATCGCCGTCCCCAGCGGCGCCACCGCGTTCTCGACGCCGTGCGAGGCCAGGGAGACGTAGTCCATGTAGCCTTCCACGACGAGCGCCGTTTCCTCCTTGCGGATGGCGCCCTTGGCCCACCCCAGCCCGTAGAGCACGCTCCCCTTGTGGTAGATCGGCGTCTCGGGCGAGTTGAGGTACTTCGGCACGTGCTCCTCGGCAGTCCCCAGGATGCGCCCGCCGAAGGCCAGCACCCGCCCGCCCAGGTCCTCGATCGGGAAGATCACCCGGCCGCGGAACACGTCGTACGGCTCCCTCCCCGACTTCGACTGCTTGAGCAGCCCCAGGTCCAGCAGCATCTCGTTGCGGATGCCGTGCTTGCGGGCCGCGTCGCCGAACGCCGTCCACTCCTCGGGCGCCCATCCCAGCCCGAAGCGCTCCGCCGCCTCGCGGCTGATCCCGCGCCGCTCCAGGTAGGCGCGCGCCTCCTTCCCGCCGTCGCCCTCCCAGAGCTGCCGGCGGAACCAGTCGCGGGCGAAGGCGTTGACCTCGTAGAGGGGGCGGTTGGGGTCCTCCTCGCGCCGCTCCTCGCGCTCGTCGGGGACGGCGATCCCGACGCGGGCGGCCACCGCGCGGATCGCCTCGGGGTAGGTCATCCCCAGGTGCTTCATCAGGAAGGTGTAGGCGGTGCCGCCCTCCCCGCAGACGAAGCACTTGTAGAAGCCCTTGGCGGGGTCCACCGAGAAGTTGGGCCCCTCGCCCCCGTGCAGCGGGCAAGGGCCCCGGAAGGTCCGCCCGGAGCGCTTGAGCCGCGTGTGCTCCGAGACGATCTCCACGAGGTCCGCCCGCGCGCGGATCTCCTCGACCAGGTGGTCCGGGATCGGCATGCTAGGGGACAGGGCACAGGGAACAGGGGACAGCCATCGCCTTCATCTCACCTCATCGAATCCACACCGATCCAGGACTTTCGCACTTTCGCACTCACGCACTTCCGCACTGCCGTTTGGGCGTGTCCCTCCGCTGCGCTCCGGGCCGGGCTGCGCGCGCGGTAGGGCACGGTACGACTGTGCCCAACCGCGCCGGGCCACCGCCGCCACGATACCCCTGTGGCGGCGGCGTCCCGGCCCTCCGGGCGCGCATCCCTCACGCGGGTTCTGTCGCGGCGATGAGTTCCGTAGGGGCGAACCTGCGAGTCCGAAGACAGGTAGCCCTCGGCACAGGTGGCCGCCCCCCGCGCATGGGCTGGCATCCGCCGGTCGAGGCAGGCTTCGCCCCTACGGACGCCTGTCCTGCTCCGCCCGTCAAGTTCACCCTCTCCCGAAGTTGGGAGAGGGTTGCCGCTCCAAGGCGGCGGGTGAGGGCCCCCCGCGGCTGCGCCGCACCCGCCCTCACGCGAACTCGATCACCGTCACCCCCGTCCCCCCCTCGTACATCTCCCCCGGCCGCTGCACGCGGATGCGGCGGTCGCGCTCCAGCAGCTCGCGCACGTGGGCCCGGAGCGCCCCCGTCCCCTTGCCGTGGATGATGCGGAAGCTCGGCAGCCCCGCCAGGATCGCGTCGTCGATGGCGCGCCCCAGCACCGTCTCCACCTCGTCCACCCGCATCCCGCGCAGGTCCACCTCGGGGCGCGCATCCACGTCGTGCACGAACCAGCCGCCCGCCGGCCTCTGCCGCTCCGCCTTCTGGTCGCCCGGCGGGAGCACCGTCAGGTCCTCGCGCGGGAGCCACAGGCGCATGGAGCCCGCCTCCACCATCGCCTTCCCGTCGCGCAGCTCCACCACCGTCCCCGTGCGCCCCAGCGACTCGATCCGCACCCGGAGGCCCGGCGCCAGCTCGGCCGCCGCCTTCTCGGGCCTGCGCTCCGCCGGCTTCCCCGGCGGCTGCCGCCGCTCCGCGGGCGCCTTCTCCTTCTGCCGCCGGGCCGCCTCCTCCACCCGCCGCCGCGCCGCCTTCGCCGCCTCGTCCAGGCTGGCCTGCTCGGCCGCCGCGCGCAGCTCCTGGATCGCCTGCTCCACCTCGGCGCGCGACTGGAGGAGGAGGTCGCGCGCCTGCTGCCGCGCCCGGCGCTCCGCGTCCTTCTCGCGCACCACCAGCGAGCGCTCGCGCTCCTCGAGCTCCTCGCGCAGCGCTTCCGTCTCGGCCAGGAGCCGGTCGGCGCGCGCGGTCTGCTCGTCCAGGCGCTGCTCCTTGGCCTCCAGCTCCAGCAGCAGCCGCGCGACGTCGCGCTCGCCCTGCGGGAGCGCCGCCTCCGCCGTGTCCAGCACCCCCTGCGGCAGCCCCAGCCGCCGGGCGATGGCCAGGCCGTACGAGCGCCCGGGGACGCCCTTCACCAGGCGGTAGGTGGGCTGCAGCCGCTCGGCGTCGAACTGGAGCGACGCGTTCACGATCCCCCGCTCCCGCGTGGCCAGCAGCTTGAGCTGTCCCAGGTGCGTGGTGGCCACCGTGAAGCAGGAGCGCCGCGTGAGCTCCACCAGCACCGCCGCCGCCAGCGCTCCGCCCTCGACGGGATCGGTGCCGCTCCCCGCCTCGTCGGTGAGCACCAGCGACTCCCAGTCGGCCCCCTCCAGCGCCTCGCCCAGGTTCTTCAGGTGCGCGCTGAAGGTGGAGAGCGACGCCTCGATCGACTGCTCGTCGCCGATGTCGGCGAACACGGCGCGGAAGACGGGGAGCCGCGTCCCCACCTCCACCGGCGGGACCACGCCGCTCTGCGCCAGCAGCGAGATCAGCCCGATCGCCTTGAGCAGCACCGTCTTGCCGCCCGTGTTGGGGCCCGAGATCAGCAGCGTGCGCTCGCCCGGGTCCATGCGCAGGTCGAACGGCACCACGTCCCTCGACTTCGCCAGCAGGAGCGGGTGGCGCCCGTGCACCACCTCGTACTCCTCCGTCCCCGGCGGCAGGAGCGCCGGCCGGCGGCCGTCCACGCGCAGGGCGTAGCGGGCGCGCGCGTACACCGAGTCGAGCGCCACCAGCGCCTCCAGCGAGGCCACCAGCTCGGGTTGCAGGGGGCGGAGCCGGCCGGTGAGCTCGCGCAGGATGCGCAGGACCTCGCGCGCCTCCTCGGCCTCCAGCTCGCGCAGGCGGTTCATCAGCTCCACCGCCAGCGGCGGCTCCACGAAGAGCGTGGCCCCCGTGGCCGACTCGTCGTGGACGATCCCGCCCACCTCGCCGCGCCCCTCGCGCCGCACGGGGATCACGTAGCGCCCCTCGCGCACCGTCACCGAGGCGTCGGGCACCTGGTAGTGCGCCGGCAGGGTCTGCATGTACGCCGCCAGCCGCTCCACCAGCCGGGCGCGCGCCCCCTTGATCTCCCGCCGCAGCTTGTGGAGCGCGGGCGAGGCGTCGTCGCGCACCGCCCCGGCCTCGTCGACCGCGCGGCCGATCGCCGCCTCCTCCTTCTCCGCCTCCAGCAGCCCGCCGGTGAGCAGCGCCAGGAGCGGCGCGGCTTCCGCCTCGCCGGCGAAGGCGCGGCGCGTGGCGCGCGACGAGGCCAGCAGCGTGGCGATGGCGCGCAGCTGCGGCGCGTCGAGCACGCTCCCCTCCACGCGCAGCCTGCGCAGGGGCTCGCGCACGTCGGGGATGGCGGGGAGCGCCCACCCGGAGTCGCCGCCCAGGAAGGCGCGCATCTCCTCGACGCGGGTCAGCTCGGGCTCGATCCAGCCCGGGTCGGCCGACGGCTCCAGGGCGCGCACCGCCTCGGCCCCCAGCGCCGACGAGGCGTGGCGGGCGACCAGGTCGAGCGCGTCGCGGTACTCCAGGACTGCCAGGGCGTGGGGATTCATCCGGTCGTGCTGCGTGCGGGGTCCGGCTCGGCCTCTAAAGTAACTCCGCGAGCCCGCCCGGCGAAGCGCACGCAGCGCGGCGGAATCCCATCCACCGCGCTCGCCTTTAACCGAATATAAGCCGAATACAGGAGAGCGGAAAGAGGAGACCGGGAGCCGTCGTATCGGTTCGTCGGGCTTTGTCGGGAGATCGAGATCCTGAATGTCTCACGCAGAGGAGCAGAGTCAGCAGAGGGTGTTTCGCCGTTCTCTCCTGACTCTGCTCCTCTGCGTGAGATTTCTGGAAACTGCCTGAACCTCACAGAGGGCACAGAGGACACGGAGGAACAGCGGATCGGAAGAAGCTCTCCGAGTCCTCTGTGAGAGACCAGCCGTTTCAGTTTCCCACGGCCAGCGACGAGACGTGGGGGAGGAAGAAGCGGAACGTGCTCCCCGCGCCCGGCGTGGAGAACACCTCCAGCCTGCCGCCCAGCAGCTCCGCCAGCCGGCGGGCGATCGGCAGCCCCAGCCCGGTGCCGCGCCCCTCCCCGTCGCCCAGCTGCACGAAGTCCTCCCAGATGCGCGGCAGGTCGCCCGGCGCGATCCCGGGGCCGTGGTCGCTCACCTCGATCGACACCCCGGCGCCGTCGGAGCCGCAGCGCACCTCGATCGGGCGCCCCGAGCCGAACTTGATGGCGTTCGACAGCAGGTTGAGCAGGATCTGCCGGATGCGGCGCGCGTCGCCCAGCACCGGCAGCGGCCGCTCGCGCACCTCCAGCACCAGCTCGCAGCCGTGCTCGCGCGCCATCGGCAGGAGGTCCGCGTGCACCGCGTCCACCAGCGACGCCACCTCCACCTCCTCGGTGCGGGCGTCCATCCGCCCCGCCTCCAGCTTGGAGAGGTCGAGCAGGTCGTTGATCAGCTCCAGCAGGTGCCGGGCAGAGCCCTGCGAGCGCTCCACCGCCTCGCGCTGCGCCTCGGTCACGGGGTCGTACACGCCCGAGAGCAGCAGGTCGTTGTAGAGCATGATGGTGCTGATCGGCGTGCGCAGCTCGTGGCTCACCATGGCGTAGAAGCGGTCGCGCGACGCCTCGGCGGCCACGCGCTCCTGCTCGGCCCGCACCCGCTCGGTCACGTCGATCATCACCCCGATCAGCACCGGGCGGCCCTCCAGCTCGGCGCGGCTTCCGTGCACCTCCAGGTAGATCACCTCGCCGTCGGAGCGCAGGCCCCTGAGCGCGTAGCGGATGGTGGGGATCTCGCCCGAGAAGCGCAGCCGGATGTTCTCGCGCACCCGCGGCAGGTCTTCGGGGTGGACGATGCGCTCGATGACGCCGGGGTCGGCGAAGTCGGCCGGCACCCTCCCGAAGATCTGCGCGAAGCGGGGGTTCACGTAGCGGAAGCCGCCCTCCCCGTACACGTAGATCCCCGCGATCGACTGCTCCACCAGCGAGCGGAACCACGCCTCGGCCTCGCGCACCACCCGCGCGGCCCGCTCCCTGAGCAGCTGCGCGCGGCGCGCCTCCACCTCGTCCGTGGCGATCGCCGCCAGGTCGGCGAGCGCCGCCAGCTCGGCCTCGCCCCAGTCGCGCGGCCGCACGTCGATCACGCAGAAGCTCCCCAGCACGTGCCCGTCGCGGGTGGCCACCGGCACCCCCGCGTAGGCGCGCACCCCGTGCCCGGTCACCATCGGGTTGTGCCGCACCCGGTCGTCGCGCGTGGCGTCGGGGATCACCACCGGCGAGCCGGCCCGCACCACGTGCGCGCAGAGCGAGTGGCTGAGCGGCGTCTGGCGCGTCCCGGCGAGCTCCGGGGGGAGCCCCGCGGCGCTCTTGAAGAACTGCCGCTCGCCGTCCACCAGCGACAGCGTCGACACCCGCGCCCCCAGCAGCCGCACGGCCAGGCGCGTCAGCCGGTCGAACGCCTCCTCCGGCGGCGAGTCGGGGAGCCCGGTCTCGGCCAGCGCGGCCAGGCGCGCGGGGTCGCGGAGGATCTCGGCGGGATCGGGGCCCATCGCGGGTCGGGAGCCGTCGGGTCGGGTCGGAACGAAGAGCGGCCGGCGCGCCGGGCCGCGGCGGGGGGTGAACGGCAACATGCCGGGCCGGGAGCCGGCGCGCAAGGGAATTGGCCGCCCGGTCCCCCGCGCCGCCGCGGCACACCGCGCTTGACACGCGCCCCGCGCGCCCCGAGAGTTGGACCCATCCCCCGCGTGACGCACGAGACGCCCGCAGAGCCCCAGAGAGGCCGCCCCATGTACACGCCCGTCGTCGAAGACTACCTGAAGGCCGTCTGGACGCTCCAGCAGCAGGAGTCGCCCGTCTCCACCTCGCGCATCGCCGAGCGGCTGGGGCTCACCTCGGCCGCCGTCACCGCCATGATCAAGCGCCTGGCCGAGCAGAACCTGCTGCGCCACGAGCCCTACTACGGCGTGCGCCTCACCGCGGCCGGCGAGCTGGCGGCGCTCAGGATCATCCGCCGGCACCGGGTGCTGGAGCTGTTCCTGGTGGAGAAGCTGGGCTACGAGTGGGACCGCGTGCACGACGAGGCCGAGCGCCTGGAGCACGCCTCCAGCGACGAGCTGATCGAGCGCCTGGCCCGGCTCATGGGCGAGCCCGAGCGCGACCCGCACGGCGCCGCCATCCCCACCGCCACCGGCGAGGTGGACCGGCGGCAGTACCCCGCGCTCGGCGACCTGGAGCCGGGGCAGCCGCGGCGGGTGCTGGAGGTGGAGGTCGAAGAGCCCGAGCAGCTGCGCTACCTGGGCTCCATGAACCTCTATCCCGGCGCCGAGGTGGAGGTGATCAAGAAGTCGCCGTTCGAGGGCCCGATCTCGCTCTCGGTCAACGGCGAGCCGCAGGTGATCTCGCACTCGCTGGCCCAGCGCATCCGCGTGCGCCCTGACGCCGACCCGGGGCCGCTGTCCGACGCGCAGGCGAACTGAGGCCGGAGTGCGTTAGTCCTTAGTGCTTTAGTCCTGAGTGCTAAGTGCTAAGTGCTAAGGACTAAGGACTAAGGACTAAACACTAAGCACTTGCACTCAGGACTCAGCACTCAGCACTCAGCACTGGCGGGTTAGAGCGCACTGGCCGGCGATTTGCGCGGCGGGAGGGGGTGAAGCGACCACATATCACAACCGAGGACGGACCGGGGGCGGCGATGAGATTCCTCAAGGTGCTGGTGGGGGCGGCGGCGGTGGGAGCGATCGCGCTGGCCTTCCGCGACTTCGCCAACGAGCGGTGGCTGCAGCCGGCGCTCCCCGGCGGCGGCGAGTGGGACGAGGGCGGCGAGGACCGCCTCCTGGAGGTCGACGCGGAGGAGATGGAAGAGCCGGTGCTGGGCTACGACGGGATGGACCGCGACACCCTGGTGGCCTGGCTCGACGACGCCGACCTGGACGAGTCCACGCTCCTGCGCATCCGCCGCTACGAGCACGCCACCGAGAACCGCGAGCCCGTCCTCGACAAGGTCGACGACCTCCTCGCCGCCTTCGGCTGACCCGCGCGACTCGCCGCCGCAAACGATCAGGCCGTCACCGCGCGCCGGTGACGGCCTGACTTGCCTCCAGGGTCGGATCGACCTCAGTCGAGGAGCTCGAGCTCCTCTTCCGGAACCGCCATGTCGATGCGCGCCTCCTCGTACTCGTCGAGGGTGCGAATCTGCAGCAAGCGGCGGCCATTCACGCCGATGTGACCGCGATCCTCGATCACCTCGGCCTTGAACCCGCCCCACGGAGGCGTGGGCCAGAAGACCCGGTCTCCCACGTTGATCCTGTACGTCGGACAATGTCCGTTCTTCCTCGGAGTCATGGACGGTTTAACCCACGACCGTAAGGTGCTCCGCGGGAACCTCCATTTCGACGCGCGCTTCCTCGAGGTCGTCCTGCGTGAGGATCCCGAGGATGCGCCGGCCGTTGACGCCGATGTAGCCGCGGTCTTCGATGACCACAGCGTCGAAGGCAGCGTAAGGCGTACGATAGTGGACCCGATCACCTACCTTGATCTCGTCCCCAGGACGAGGCATCCCCTTCTTGGTAGCCATGTGACCTCCTACCATGGGCGCACTCCCGTGATCGACAGCAAATATAATCCCAGCACGCGGTCGAATTCCACGGCCAGGCTCTCGCACACCGAGCGCCACGCACGCACTTCGGAAAGCCTCAGAGTTTCCCGCCCGGCGAGCATTGGACTCGTGAAGTCCTGGTGAGCGATTGCGTTGCGCCAGCGGACCAGCTCATCCAGCTTCGCCTGACGTCCGCCGTTACGGCGATCACGACGAAGGACTTCATCCCAGAATCTGAATCCGAACCGCGCGAAGTCAGCCCCGATGTTTCCGGGGCTCGCATTCCCGACGCTCAACTTCCGTCCCACGATGATGGACGTGTTCAGCAGCATGGCCAAAGGCATGAACGCCGGTTGGCTGGTCAGGTGGTCGACGCCCTCCGTGTGCAGGTCCCGGCAGAACTTCTGGAACTGGGAGCACAGCAGCACCACGTACGCCTGGTTGATCTGCTGCGTGGCGTAGCGCCTGCCGCGCCCGGCGCCTCCGACCGCCGCGTGCGCCGCCTCCACCTCGTCCAGCGCCTGCCGGCCACGGGATTGCCAGACCTGCAGGGCGATGGAGGGCATCGATTGGGAGCGGGTTGCACAACGAGGGTGAGCATCGGAACGTAAAGGCGTTAACCAATCTAACCCGGCGAAGTGGACAAAGCAAACGGCGCCCGCGGGTCCTGCCGACCCGCGGGCGCCGCGTTCGATCCCGCAGCCGATCAGCCGCCCAGCTCCTCGCGGACGATGCGGTTGAGCTCCTTCCCGTCAAACTTCCCCTTCGCCTTCGGCATCACCTGCTTCATCACGCCGCCCACGTCCTTCGCGCCGCCGGCCACCGCCTCGCGCACCAGGGCGCGCACCTCGGCTTCGCTCAGCTGCGGCGGGAGGTAGGGCTGCAGGAGCGCGGCTTCCTGCTCCTCCTTCGCGGCCAGCTCCTCGCGCCCGCCGGCGCGCATCTGCTCGGCGGCCTCGCGGCGGCGCTTGATGGCGGTGGTGGCCACGCCGTGCACCTCCTCGTCGCCCAGCTCGTGGCCCACCTCGATCTCCTTGTTGCGGATCTCGGCCAGGAAGGTGGTGAGCAGCGTGGTGCGCAGCTTGTCGCGCTCGCGGCGCGCCGCGTTCAGGTCGTTGCGGACGGTGTCCTTCAGCGATTCCGCCATCGTCGTCCCCGGGCTTCGGTCACGTTCGGAGGCGGCGGAATCTACGCGAGCCGCCCCCCGATGCAACTCGCGGCCGGCGTCCGCCGGCCCCGTCCTGGTTCCACCGAAAGCGGAAGCCCCTCCTCCGCGCCGGGAGGAGGGGCTTCCACATGTCGATCGAAGCGAAGACCGGCTACCGCTCGTCGCCGTCGGCGTCGCGGCGGGGGCGCTCGCCGTGGGGCTTCACCGGCACGTCGGCGGCCTCGAGCAGCAGCTCGGTGCCGGGCTTCAGCCCCTCGCCCACGCGGGCGTCCGAGTTCATCGCCTGGGGCTGCTCGGCCACCGGGACGGCGTGCTTGCCGTACGGGTCCTGGTGGTCCAGCTCGTCCTCGCGGTAGCGCGTGTCCGCCGGCTCGGGCCCGGCGCGCGCGGACATCACCGGGTGCGAGTGCGCCAGGTCCTCGTCCTCGAACTGCGCCCGGTCGGACTGCTCCAGCGAGGTCTCGCGCAGGTGCTGCGAGTCGTCGGCGCGGCCGGGCTCGGTCTCGTGCCCCTGGCGGCGCCGGCCCATCCCTACCTGGCGGCCCGTCCACTCTCCTGCCATCCTGCCTCCTTCCGCGGATTCGGCGTCGTCGGCCCCCCGCCGGCGGCGGGAGCCCTCTTCCACGTCCATCCGGCTCACCACGGTCTCCACGCCCTCCACGCGCTGCGCCAGCCGCACCGCGCGCTCGGCCTCGTCGCCCGTGCGCACCGAGCCCGAGAGCTCAATGATGCCGCGGCTGATGGCGCCCACGTCGATGGCGCGCTCGGAGAGGATCTCGTCGCGCAGGAACGCGTCGAGCACGGCGTCTTCCAGGCGGGTGAGGTCGAGCTGCTCGCGCAGCTCGCGGCGCAGGCGCGCGGGGCGCAGGCTCCTGGCCACGCCGCGCGCGCGCTCCCGCAGGCGGGCGCCCATCTCGCGCACCTCGGGGTGCGCCTCGGCGCGCCCCGACAGCAGCATCCCCAGCGCCACGCCGCCCACCGCGCCCAGCGCGAAGACGAGCGCCTGCCCGCCCCGCCCGCCGTCCTCCTCCCTCCGCGAAGACCCCCGCATCGTCCCTCCTCCGGACGTGGTAAATCGAACGTCCCGTTGAATTAACGAGGGAGGTCCGGGGGTGCAAGTCGCGGGCCGCCCCTCGGCGCTGGAAATGACCGGGTGGCCAGAAAATTATCTCAATGAGAGCGTTGTGGAGGAGGATGCGTGGGTGCAGGGAGCCGGGGCGGATGAATCCGCGGCTCCGCGGCAACAACGGCGAGAAGCCTGCCTGCGCAGGCTGGGGCGGTGTGGAGATCGGGTTCGGCGCGGACAGCGGCGTTCGCATGCGAAGCGCGCGGGTTGGGAGCCCGCGCGCTTCGTGGAGGGCGGATCGACGCCGGTTTACGGCTTCGACTCCGGTGGGCGCTCGCCCTGGCCGCTCTGCTCGCGCTCCTTCTGGCGCTCGCGGTCGCGGCGCTCGCGGATGGCGCGGGTGCGCTCGCGGAAGTTGCGGTCGCGGTCGCCGGCCTCGGCCTGGCGCTGGATCTCGTCGCGCTGGCGGGCCTGGGCGCGCTCGCGGTTCTCGGTGTCGCGGTCCACGTGGATCGGCGGGGCGATGGGGACGGGGATGCGGCGACCGGCGATCACCGGGTAGCCGCCCTCGGCGATCCCCCACTCGCGGCCGTTCTTGTCCTTCGTGGTCCAGTTGCGCGCCCGCCGCATCCGCTCGCCCTCGTCGGCCACGCTGTCGTTGTACGTCTGGATTCGTCCCGCCAGGTCGCGCATGTAGCGCTCGTGCTCGGTCAGCTCGCGCTCGGGGACCGCCTCGGGGCGCACGATCAGCCGCCCGTCGCGGTAGCCGGGCCCCAGCCGCCCGCCCGCCGGGTTGTTCCCGATCTCGCCCCCCGCGCCCCCGCCCGCTCCCGGGGCGGCGGCGCCCGGGCGAGCCGCGCCTCCCGACGGCGCGGCCGGCGCGGCGGGGATGCCGCTGGGCACGCGGTCGGGGAAGCGCGGCACGCTGCCGACGCGCGCCACGGCCGAGTCCACCGCCGCGGCCGAGACCGCCTGCTCCGCCGCCGCGGCGCCCGGAGCCGACGCCGGCGCGGCCGCTCCCTCGCCCGCGCTCTCCGGCCACTCGCCGACGTCCAGGTACTGCACCAGCTCCAGCGTCCGCGGCTGCAGCGCGGGGTCGGTGCGCTCCCGGCGCGCGGGCGCCAGCAGGAACGCCAGCGCCAGCAGCAGGTGCAGCGCGACGGAGGCGAGCAGCGCGTTGCGGGTGGGGCGGCCGGTGGGGTCGCGGCGAGGCGAGCGGGTGAGCGGGGCGCGGGGGACGATGACGGATACGGCCACGCGGAGCTTCGCCTCGGGCGGCGGAGCCTCGGGAGCTGCGGGCGCGGTCAGCGTGGCGGGCGTCATAGGGTCGTTTCTACTCGCCCCCGCAGGTTCGGTTCCGGAAGGCGCTGCGGCTTAATGAGCCGGAGATGTGGCGGGAGGATGCGGAGCGAAGGACGAGCGTCGGCGCGGGGGCGGACGGCCCCCGCCCTGGCGCTCGAGGCGCCTGTCCCTCCCCCGAACTTCAGGGGAGGGACTTCGGCGCTTCGCGCAACGAAACCAGGCGCGGCACGAAGTGGGGTGCACGGTTGAAGCCTCGCGGGGTTTGCGAGGCTTTCCGTGGTTCCAGCGAGTGTCTTCAGGCACTCGTACGAGCGCGCCCGAAGCGGGTCAGAGCATGTGCGCGATGCGGGCGGCGGCCTGGCGGAGGCGGTCCTCCGAGCAGGTGAGCGCGATGCGGAAGAAGCCCTCGCCGCCCGCCCCGAGGCTCTTCCCGGGGAGCACGGCCACGCCCTGCTCCAGCAGTAGCCGCCGCGCCCACGGCTCGCTCTCCACGCCCTCCGGGAGCGGCACCCACAGGTACATGCTGGCGGCGGGCCTGGGGAGGTCGATGCCGGCGTCGGTGAGCGCCTGCCAGGCGGCGTCGCGGCGGCGCTGGAAGGTGGCCACGTTCTGCGGCACCCAGTCGGCGTGCGAGCGCAGCGCCGCCACCCCCGCGTGCTGGATGGCGAGCGGCACGCCCGTGTCGCAGAAGGTCTTCACCCTCACCACGGCCGAGACCAGGTCGGGGCTGCCCACCGCCCAGCCGATCCGCCACCCGGTCATGTTGTACGTCTTGGAGAGCGAGTGGAACTCGACCGCCACCTCGCGCGCGCCGGGGATCTCCAGGATCGACGGCGGGCGGTAGCCGTCGAAGGCGAGCTCGGAGTAGGCGTTGTCGTACGCCAGGATCACCCCGTGCTCGCGGCACCAGGCCACGGCCCGCTCCAGGTACTCGCGCGGGGCGCACGCCGCGGTGGGGTTGTTCGGGTAGTTGAGGTAGAGGATGCGCGCGCGGCGCACCACGTCAGCCGGCAGCTCGTCGAGGGGAACGAGGAAGTCGTGCTCGGGGCGCAGCGGCACTAGGTGCGGCACGCCGCCGGCCAGCACGGTGCCGCCCAGGTACGCCGCGTAGCCGGGGTCGGGGACGATGGCCGCGTCGCCGGGCTCCAGGAAGGCGAAGGGGAGGTGGTAGATCCCCTCCTTGGAGCCGATCAGGAGCCCCAGCTCGCGCATGGGGTCCACCTCCACGCCGAAGCGCGTCCCCATCCAGCGCGCGATCTCTTCGCGGAACTCCACCAGGCCCAGCTGGAAGGGGTAGCGCGAGTTGGCCGGGTCGCAGGCGGCCTGCTGCAGCGCGGCGACCACCGCGGGCGGGGGGGCCAGGTCGGCGTCGCCCGCGCCCAGGTCGATCACGTCGACGCCTCGCGCGCGCAGGTCGCGCTTGATGCCGGGGACGTCGGTGAGCGGGTACGGGGGCAGCGCCTGGATGCGGCGGTTCGGCGTCGGCATCGCGGTCGGCATCACGGTCGGCGTCACGGTCGTCGCGGTCATGAGGGCGCCGGGGTGGAGGCGGAGCCGCCGTGCGGCTCCTCGAAGAACATGCGCAGCGCCAGCAGGATCGCCCCCGCGGTGATCGCCACGTCGGCCACGTTGAACACGTACGGGAAGAAGCGGATCACGATGAAGTCGGTCACCGCGCCGTTCATCAGGCGGTCGCCCAGGTTCCCCACCGCCCCGGCGATCACCAGGCCGGCGGCCACGCGGGTGGCGGCGTCGCGCGTTTTGGCCAGGATCGTCCCCGCCACGGCGATGCCGGCCAGGCTGGCCAGCAGGAGCACCACCAGCTCCCAGCCGGCGGGCGCGGGGGGGCAGAACGAGAAGGCCACGCAGGGGTTGCGGCGGTGCGCCAGCCACACCCAGCCGTCCACCACCGGGTGCAGGCTGCCGATGTGGAAGTGGTTCTGCACCAGGAACTTGGTGATCCAGTCCGCGGCCACCACGGCGACGAGCGCCACGGCCAGGGGGCGACGCCGGTTCATTTTTGCGTAGTGCAGGGGGTCCCCCTCGAGTGCGAAGTGCGAAGTGCTTAGTCCTTAGTGTTTTAGTGCTTAGTGCCAGGGACTAAAACACTAAGGACTAACGCACTGCGGTTCCGGGCGTGTCCCTCCGCTGCGCTCCGGGCCGGGCTGCGCGCGCGGTAGGGCACGATACGACTGTGCCCAACCGCGCCGGGCCAGCGCCGCCACGATACCCCGTGTGGCGGCGCCGTCCCGGCCCTCCGGGCGCGCATCCCTCACGCGGGAGCGGCTGCGCCGCTCCTCATCCCGCCGAGCGCACCGGGTTGCGGATCGTGCCGACGCCGGGGATCTCGACCTCGACGACGTCGCCGTCCCGGAGCGGGCCGACGCCGGCCGGCGTCCCCGTGGCGATCACGTCCCCCGGCTCCAGCGTCATGATCCCCGAGATGTACGCGATGAGCGCGGGGACCGGGAACGTCATCTCCGACACGCGGCCGCGCTGGCGCTCCTCGCCGTTCACCCGGCAGACCACCTCCAGCGCGTCGCGGTCGATCCCGTCCAGCGGGACCATCGTTCCGAGCGGGCAGAAGGTGTCGAAGCCCTTCGCCCGCGTCCACTGGCCGTCCGTCTTCTGCAGGTCGCGCGCGGTGACGTCGTTGAGCGGCGCGATCCCGGCGACGTGGTCCCACGCCTCTTCGGCGCTCACGCGGCGGGCGCGGCGGCCGATCACCACCGCGATCTCCCCCTCGTGCTCCACGCGGCTCGACTCGGGCGGCAGGACGATCGGCTCGCCGCCCGCCAGCAGCGCCGAGGGCGGCTTCAGGAAGAGGAGCGGGCGCTCGGGGACCTCGTTCCCCAGCTCGCGCGCGTGCTCCACGTAGTTCCTGCCGACGCAGACGATCTTGGAGGGACGGGGCAGATCCACGGCTACGGACGGTCGAGATCTCGGTACGAAGCGGACCGGCCGGAAGTCCCGGCCGGTCCCGCGGCGACGCGCTTACCCCACAACCCGCGATTTGTGCGCGCTCACCCCGCCGCGCGCTGGCCCGACCACTCGCCGTAGAAGCGCAGCATCGCGTCCTTCACCACCCGCCAGGGGCCCTTCACCAGCGGGGCGGGGGGGAGCGAGTCGAGAAAATAGCGCCCGTAGCTCTTGCGGACGATCCTCCCGTCCAGGATCAGCACCGCCCCGTGGTCGTCGCGCGAGCGGATCAGCCGGCCGAAGCCCTGCTTGAGCCGGATCGCCGCGTGCGGGAGCATGTACGAGAGGAACGAGTTGCCCCCCGCCGCCTCGATCGCCTCGATGCGCGCCGCCGTCACCGGCTCGGTGGGCACCTTGAACGGCAGCTTGGGGATCACCAGCCCCCGCAGCGGCTGCCCGGGGACGTCCACCCCCTCCCAGAAGCTCGTGGTCCCCAGCAGGATCCCCCGCCCCGACGCGGCGAAGCGGGCCACCAGCTGCGCCCGGGGCGCCTCGCCGTGCACGAAGAGCGGCCAGTCGCGGTCCGCCCCGCGCCGGCGCAGCTCCGCGGCCACGTGCCGCAGCGCCCGGTAGCTGGTGAAGAGCACGAACAGGCCGCCGTCGCTGATCTTCGCGTGCTCGATGGTGGCGCGCACCGTGGCCTCGTCGTGCCGCGGGTCGTGCTCGCCGGCCGGCAGCGGCAGGTCCAGCGGCACCGCCAGCAGCGACTGGCGCCCGAAGTCGAACGGCGAGGGGTAGATCGCCTCCTCCACCCGCGTCTCCTCGGCGAAGGCGCTGGAGAGCCCCAGCCGCTGGCGGATGAAGCGGAAGTTCCCCTGCGTGGCCAGCGTGGCCGAGGTGAGGACGACGGTGGGCACCTGCTCGAAGAGCGACTCGCGCAGCACGGCCGAGAGGTCGAGCGGGGCCGCGTTCAGCGTCAGGTTCGCCTCGCGGTCGGCGCGCTCGGCCTGGCGCTCCATCCAGCGCACCAGCTGCAGGTCGTCGGGGCCCGGGCGCAGGGCGTTACGCAGCGCGTCGGAGGCGGCCTGCACGCGGTTGGCGCCGCCGCGTAGCTCCACCAGCTGCGGCTCCAGGTGGCGCTTGAGCTCCTCGTCCACCGTCACCCGCTCGCGCAGGAGCTCCATCCCCTCCAGCAGCCCGGCCAGGTTGTCCAGCAACCCGGTGAGCGCGTCGTCCAGCCCCAGCGGCCACACCGGGTGCGCCGAGAAACTGTCCTCCAGCCGGATCGTCTCCTCGCGCTCGCTGAAGACGTCGTTCAGGAAGCTGAAGACGCTCCCGGCGCGCTCGCGCGAGCGGTCGAGCGCGGGGAGGATGCGCTCGTCGATCACGTCCAGGGCGCTGCGCGCGATCAGGTCGTTGCGCACCGCCCTGAGCGCCCCCGCGAAGGTGGGGATCAGCCCCTTGCCGCGGTTCTCCAGCCGGCGCAGCGTCCGGAAGAGCCCGCGGCGGGACACGCGCGCGCCCAGGTGGCTGGTGGCGGCCTCCTCCAGGTTGTGCGCCTCGTCCAGGATCAGGCGGCGGTACTGCGGGAGCACGGCGGGGGCGGTGTAGTTCCCCAGCGCCCGGCGCACCGCCAGGTCCGAGAAGAGGAGGTGGTGGTTGACCACCAGCACGTCGGCCGCCGAAGCCTCGCGCCGGGCGCGCTGGTAGAAGCACTCCTCGAAGTGCGGGCACTTCATCCGCAGGCACACGTCGGTCTCCGAGGCCACCTCGTCCCACACCTCGCCCGAGGGGCGGAAGGAGAGGTCCGAGAGCGAGCCGTCCTTCGTCGTCTGGATCCAGTCGACGATCCCCTTGAGCTCCGCCTGCCTCGCCGTGTCGAAGAGCGAGGCGGCGCCGGCCTTGGCCTGCAGCGCGCGGCGGATGGAGACGTAGTTGGCGCGCCCCTTCACCAGCGCGTACTTGAACGGCTCGCCGAGGGCGCGGCGCAGCAGCGGCAGGTCCTTGTCGACCAGCTGCTCCTGCAGGTTGATGGTGTTGGTGGAGACGACGGTGCGCTCGCGGTTCATGAGCGCCCAGCGGATGGCGGGCAGCAGGTAGGCCACCGACTTCCCCGTCCCCGTCCCCGCCTCGGCCACGCCCACGCCGCCCTCGTTGAAGAGCCCGCCGATCATCCGCGCCAGCTCGCGCTGCTGGGGGCGGTCCTCGTAGCGGGGGTGGCGGAGCGCCAGGGGGCCGCCGGGGCCCAGGTCGGCGTCGAACGAGTCCAGGTCGATCGGCTCGACCCGCTCCTCGTCGGGCGGCTCGACCACCACGTACAGCTCGGCCGCGTCGTTGTCGGTGATGGCGAAGCCCAGCCCCTGCTCCCACAGCCGCTGCGCCACGGCGAAGTCGGCCTCGGAGGGCTCCAGCACGCCCGAGGGGTGGTTGTGCACCAGCAGCCCGCCGGCGTGCTCGCGGTCCCTGATCAGCGCCAGCACGGCCGAGGCGTGCCCGCGGGCCAGCGCGCGCGGCTCGTCGACCGTGCCGTCCTCGGCCACCCGGCAGACGAAGCACACCTCGTTGCCGCGCGCGCGCTGGATCTCGCGGCGGATGCGCTCGGCGGCGGCGGGGGCCAGGAAGAGGTCGACGGCGGACCGGGGAGAGGGGGGCGCCTTCATGCGCTGTAAGCTACAACGAAACGCGGCGCGCGCCTACGGGTCGGGGCGTGCGCCGATCGTCTGAGTGCGAAGTGCGAAGTGCGAAGTGCCCAGTGCCCAGTGCCCGGTGCGCGGCTCAGCCGATCTCGCGCGCCGGGTCGGACATCGCCAGCGCCTCGCGGAGCAGTTCCTCGTCGTCGCCCGCCACGGCGTCGATCTCCACGAAGCCGACGCGTACGGGCTCGTCCGGGTCTTCGGGGCAGCGGAAGCGCGCTGCGTAGATCCCGCGCTCGGTGGGCGCCGGGTGCCCGTACATCACCTCCACGAGCCACCCGCGCCCGCGCTCGTCCTGGAAGATGGCCTTGTCTTTCACCGAACTGCAATCCCACTCATTTGCGTCGCTTGTGTCGCAGCATGGATCGTCGCATGATCCTGCTACAGGAGCTTGGTCATGAAATCTATCAGCATCCGCGAGCTGGAGCGGTTCATCCGGCAAGTGCGCGCGCGACGTGCCGTCTCGCGTATCCGGAAGCGCGCCCGCCAAACCGGAACCGGCACGCTCAGCAGCGAAGAGATCGAGTCGGAGATCCGAGCGGCGCGTGCAGAGCGGACGCGCGAGGATCATCTCCGACCAACCCCTGCCAACCTTTAAGCTGACACGCCCGAGACGCGGTTCCGCCCCTCGCGCTTCGCCTCGTACAGCCGCGCGTCCGCCGCGGCGATCTGCGCTTCGGGTGAGTCGGCGTCATGGTTTCCCGCCAGCCCCATGCTGACGGTCACGCGCAGATCGGGGTGGATCGCGGACCAGTCGTGCGCTTCGACGGCGGCGCGGAGCTTCTCGCAGCAGCCGGCGGCCCTGTCGGGCGGGGTCTCCACCAGCAGCAGGACGAGCTCCTCGCCGCCGTAGCGGCCCACCACGTCCACGTGGCGCGTGCCCTCACGGAAGATGCGGCCCACCTCGCGCAGCACCGCGTCGCCCGCGGCGTGGCCGAAGCGGTCGTTGACCTGCTTGAAGTGGTCCAGGTCGGCCAGCGCCACGGTGAGGTCGTGGCCGAAGCGGCGGGCACGCTCCCACTCCAGCGCGAGCCGCTCGTCTACGTGGCGGCGGTTGAAGAGGCCGGTGAGCGCGTCAACGCGCGAGAGGCGGTCCAGCTCTTCGGCCTGCTCGCGGAGTTGTTCCAGCAGGCGCGTCTTCTCCTCGTTGCTCTCGCGCAGAATCCTGGCTTCGCGCTGCGTCCGCTCCACCTCGGCCCGCACCAGGATGCTCTGGATGCGCCTCTCGGACTGGATGCTGGAGATCTCGTCCTGGACCTCGCGGTGGCGCTTGAAGTGCTCCAGCGCCGCCGCGGCGTCGCCACGCCGCTCATGGAGTTCCGATAACTCGCGCTCCACTTCGGACTCGGGCGCGCGGGCCTGGATCTGCCTCGCCAGCTCGAGCGCGCGGAACAGGTGCTCGCGGGCACGCTCGTCGTCTCCGGCCGCGGCGAACGTCTGCCCCAGGCGGAGGAGCGCATCGGTCTCCTCCAGCTTCAGCCCGGTGGAGTGGCTGGCTTCCAGGGCCTTGCCCAGGTATGCGAGCGCCTGCGGCAGGTCGCCCTGCTTGCGGAAGGAGTCACCGAGGTTGCACAGCGCATCACACTCGGTGCGCCGCTCTCCGTTCCGGCGCGCATCGTCGAGCGCGGTCCGGTAGCAATCCAGCGCCCGGTCGTAATGGCCCTGCGCGTCCCAGGTCGCGCCGATGTTGGTCAGCAAGATCCCCTCGAGATGGAGATCTCCCAACTCGCGCTGAAGGGCCAGTGCCCGCTGGTAGTACGCCGTCGCTTCGCCGTATTCGCCCCGGCGAGCGTGGATGTTGCCGATGTTGTTCAGACACCTGGAGACGCCCTGCTCGTCGCCCAGTTCCTCCTTCATCGAAAGGCTCTGGTGGTAGTACTCCAGGGCCTGGGCGAACTCGTCGAGCCCGAAATATAGATTGCCCAGGAAATTGAGCGTGATGGACTCGCCCTGGCGATCTTCGGCCTCCCGCTGCAGCCGCAGCGCCTCGAGCAGCGGCGGCAGGGCGGCCAGGCTTTCGGAGAGGCGGACGCGCACGTCACCGATCCGGCTCAGCGCGCTTGCCTTCCCACTGAGGTCGCCGGTTTCCTCGAAGATGCGGGCTGCTTCTTCGAGGTCGGCGAGCGCGCCGCCGTGCTCCAGCAACAGGGTGCGGCAGGTGCCCCGACTGAGCAGCGCGTACCCGACGCCGCTCCAGTAGCCTTCCCGCTTGGCCAGTGCGAGGGCCTGCTCGGCCAGCCTGACACCTTCCTGTGCTTTGGTGAAGCGGGCGTTCCACGCTCGCCGCGCGAGCTCGTCGACGGCCGTGCGTGGATCAGGATGCTCCGTGAGGCCCTCGGCTCCCGCCTCGGAGTCGACTGTGGGATTCATTGTCGATTCAGGATGGTCACGGAATGAATGAAGGGACACGCTGTGTTCCGCTCACGCGCGGAACACCGAATCACTCGATGGAGAGCAGCCCGAACCCTCGTATGAAGGAGCGCCTTCAGCAGCAGATCCGGTTCCGTCCGCCGCGCTTCGCCTCGTAAAGCCGCGCGTCCGCCGCGGCGACCAGCGCTTCGGGCGATTCCACCGCGTGGTTGCCCGCCAAGCCCATGCTGACGGTCACACCTAGCTCGGGGTGGATCGCCGTCCAGTCGTGCAACTCGACGGCGGTGCGGAGCTTCTCGCAGCAGCCGGCGGCCTTCTCGGGCGGCGTCTCCACCAGCAGCAGGACGAGCTCCTCGCCGCCGTAGCGGCCCACCACGTCCACGTGGCGCGTGCCCTCGCGGAAGATGCGGCCCACCTCGCGCAGCACCGCGTCGCCCGCGGCGTGGCCGAAGCGGTCGTTGACCTGCTTGAAGTGGTCCAGGTCGGCCAGCGCCACGGTGAGGTCGCGGCCGAACCGGCGGGCCCGCTCCCACTCCAACGCGAGCCGCTCGTCGACGTGGCGTCGGTTGAAGAGTCCGGTGAGCGCGTCAACGCGCGAGAGGCGGTCCAGCTCCCCGGCCTGCTCGCGCAGCTGCGCCAGGAGGCGCGCCTTCTCCTCGTTGGCGGACGCGAGCGCGCGGTTGGCCCCGGTGAGCTCTTCGTTCTTGCCGCGCAGCAGCTCGGCCTCGCGCTGGGTGCGCTCGATCTCGGCCGCGGCCAGGATCCCCTGGATGCGCTTTTCCGACTCGGCGCTGAAGACCGCCTCCTCGGCCTCGTGGAACGCCTTGAAGTGCCGGAGCGCCTCGGCCAGCTCGCCGCGCGCCTCGTGCGCCTCCGAGAGCGCGCGGTGGGCCTCGTAGATCAGGCGCCGCGACCGCATCTCCTCCGCGGCCGCGAGCGCCTCGCGCAGCGACTCGATGGCCTGCGCTCCGTCACCCGTGCCGGTGAGGGTGCGGCCGATCCCGATCAGCACCTCGGCCTCCACCATCCGCGCCCCCGCGCCGCGCGCCACCTCCAGCGCGGCCCGGTAGCACTCCAGCGCCCGCCGCGGGTCGTCCAGCTTGCGGTGCACGTCGCCGAGGTCGCGCAGGGCGTCGGCCTCCACGAAGCGGTCGCCCACTTCGCGGGCCCGGTCGAGCGCGGCGTGGTAGAACTCGAGCGCCTGGTCGTACTCGCCCAGCGCCTCGTGGCCGGAGCCCACGTTCACCAGCGAGACGGCTTCGCCCTGCCGGTCCGCGGCGCCCCGCTTGAGCTCCAGCGCGCGCCGGTGGAACTCCAGCGCCTGGCGGTAGTCGCCGAGCTGCGCGTGGATGTTGCCCACGTTGTTGACGCACTGCGACAGCCCGCGCAGGTCGCCGATCTCCTCCTTGATGCGCGCGGACTGCTGGTAGTGCTCCAGGGCGCGCGCGTACTCACCGATGTGGTAGTGGACGTTGCCGATGAAGTTGAGCGAGTCGGACTCGCCGGCGCGGTCGCCCGCCGCGCGCTGCGCCTGGAGCGCCTCGAGGTGGAGGCGCAGCGCCGCCGGGTAGTCGGCCTGGCGCCAGGCGGTGTTGCCCAGCCAGTTGAGCGCCGAGGCCCGCCCCCGCTCGTCGCCGGCTTCCGCGAACAGCCGCCGCGCCTCCTCCAGGTCGGCGGTGGCGGCGTCGAGCTCGAAGCGGAGGCAGCGGGCCACTCCGGAGGCGCGCAGGGCGCAGGCGACGCCCCGCGCGTACCCGGCGGCCTCGGCCGCCGCACGCGACTCGCCGGCCAGCCGCACCGCCTCGGCCGCGTCGGCGTAGCGCAGCTCGTACGCCCGCTCGTTCAGCGCGTCGACCGCCGCGCGCGCGTCCTCGCCCCCGCGCTGGCGGAGGCGGGGACGGTGTCGGGCGCGGCGACGGGGTTCGGCATCGGACGTGGTCTCGAAGGATCGTGGATGGGGCGCGGCGGGCGGTCGGAAGATCTTCGCGGGGTAGAGATCCCGCAAGGAAGCACAGGGTCGTCACGAAGACCGTGGGGATTCGGATCGTGTCGGCGGGCATTCGTGCGCGGGAGCAACCCACCAGCGGCCTCGGCTGGAATCCCCCGGGTCGCTACCGCTCCCTCGGGATCGCATCGCGCGGGGTGATCCAGCCGAGATCGTCACGCAGGCTTGCGCCAGACGGCGGACCAGCGCCAGACCAAGTGCTCCCGGACGTCGGCGCCGGGCAGTTCCGCGGCGCAGAGGGCGCGCACCTCCGCCATCCGCGGGTACGTCTCGCCGCGGCCGTGCGCGTTCCACGCGGCGCGCAGCTCGGCGGGGAGGAGCAGCCTGCCGCGCCGGACCCGCCGCATCCTTCTTACGAGCGCCGCCAGCACGTTCGCCGGGAGGCCGCGGACACCGGGGCGGTGGAGCAGGTCGAGGAGGAGGAGCGTGCCGCCGGGACGGAGCGCGCGCTTCATCTTCCGCACGGCGTCGGCCACCGGGAGATGGTGGAGCGTGGCGATGGAGGCCACGCAGTCGAACGCCTCCGCCGGCGCCTCCCACGCCAGCCAGTCGGCCACGCGGAACTCGACGTTGCCGAGCCCGGCCGAGCGCTCGCGGGCGATGCGGATCATCTCCGGCGAGAGGTCGACGCCCAGGACGGAATCCGCGCGCTCCGCCAGCCGCCGCGTGACGCCGCCCGCCCCGCAGCCGACCTCGAGCGCGGCGCCGCACGGCCGCGGGACGTGGCGGAGGAGGACGTCGTGGTAGAGGTCGTCCTCGAAGTCCGCCCCGCGCGCCCGCTCGGTCGCGAGCGCGATGCGGTCGAAGTCGGCCCGCACGGCGGCGGGAGGGCGGAGGTCGGCGGACATGGACTGGCTCCCGGCCCAGGGCGGATGAATCCGCGGCAACAACTGCAGGAAGCCTCGCGAACCGCGTAAGGCTGTGGGGCGAGCTTCCGGGTATCGGGCCAGGATCGGTGCGGGGTCGGCACGGTCGAGGCAGGCCTCGACCCTACGTGGCTTCCGCAGCCTCCTGGGCGATGCGGTAGGCGTCGTTGCGGGAGATGCCGAGGCGGCGGCGCAGCTCCCTGGCCACGGCGCTGGGGGACTGGCCCTGCGCCAGGAGCGCCTTCGCCAGCGACTCGGCGGCGAGCGCGTCCACCTCGCCCTCGGCCTGGACGTCTTTGGATCGCCCCTCGACTACCACGACGATCTCGCCCAGCACCTCGCCCGCGCCGAAGCGCTCGGCGCCCTCGGCCAGCGTGCCGCGGAAGAACTCCTCGTGCAGCTTGGTCAGCTCGCGCGCGACGGCCACGCGGCGCGAGGGGCCGCACGCTTCCGCCAGGTCCGCCAGCAGCTTCCCCACGCGGTTGGGCGACTCGTAGAGGACGGCGGCGCGCGGGCTGGCGGCGACCTCTTCCAGCAGCTCGGCGCGCTCGGGGCCCTTGCGCGGGGGGAAGCCCAGGAAGGTGAAGGTGTCGGCCGCGATCCCCGACCCCACCAGCGCCGCCAGCAGCGCCGACGCGCCGGGGATGGGCACTACCTCGAACCCCGCGTCCACGACCTCGCGGACGATGCGCGCGCCGGGGTCGGAAAGCAGCGGCGTCCCCGCGTCGGAGACGAGCGCCACCCGCTTCCCCTCGCGCAGCATCTCCACCACCAGCGCCGCGCGGGCCGCCTCGTTGTGCTCGTGCGCGGAGACCAGGCGCGTGCCGATCCCGAAGTGGCGCAGCAGGATGGAGGTGCGCCGCGTGTCCTCGGCCAGCACCACGTCCGCCGCGCGCAGCGTCTCCAGCGCGCGGTGGGTGACGTCGCCCAGGTTGCCGATCGGGGTGCTGACGACGAAGAGCGCCACGGGCGGGGTCAGTCAGGTCCGGGGAAGAAGTATCAAGTGCTTAGTCCTTAGTGCTTAGTCCTTAGTGTTTTAGATGACGCGTGCGGACGAGGCTGGCACCGGGTACTAAGGACTAAAACACTAAGCACTAACGCACTTCACAGCGCCAGCGCCCACGGCAGCCGCTGGAAGAAGCCGGCCTCGGAGAGGACGAAGCGGCTGTCGCGCGCCGTCTTCTCGATCACCGCGCCCGGGTCCACCCCGTGGTGGTCCGACGCGGCGATCAGCACCTCGGTGAGCCACGCCGCCACCCCCGCGGTCAGGACGTCGGGGCTCGCGACCGGGTCTCCCGAGATGCGCCCCTCGTCGGTCACCTGGAAGGCCGCCACCGCCGGGTGCTCCAGCGCCGCCAGCGACTGCCCGCGGCGCAGCAGCCCGAGCGCCGTCTCGCGCCCCATCGCCTGCGACAGCTCGCGCAGCGTCCCGCCCACGATGCGGCGGTAGAGGTCCACGAAGCCCGGACCCGCCTGCACCGGCATCTCCTCGCAGGCGGGGAAGGGGGTCGCCCGCAGCCGCGGGCCCGCCGCCTCGAACACCGAGCGCACGAAGTCGCCCAGCGGCACCCCCGGGTCGCGCTCGGTGAACCACCCCTCGCGGAAGGCGCCGTCCTCGAAGCGCACGTAGTGGAAGCGCCGCCCGTCGCTCACCTCCAGCACCCCCGTGAAGCGCCGGTCGCGCAGGTGGGGGAAGAGCTGGTCGGGGCGCGCGGTGTCGATCGGGTCGTCCCACACCACCGGCGGGTTCAGCAGCGTGGCCAGCATGGCCTGCAGCAGCCCCTCGGGCGCGCCGTAGTAGCCGATCTGCCCGCCCTCGCCGCGCTCGCTCTCCGTCCCCGCCACGCGCAGCACCTCGGCCAGCGCCACCGGCCCGCGCGAGTCGGGCTGCAGCCGCGCCGCGTTGAAGGGCTCGCCGCCGCGCAGGAACACCAGGTAGCAGCGCTCGCCCAGCTGGATCGAGACGTAGCCGGGGACGCGCGCGGCCCGGTCGCGCTTGCCGTCGCTCAGGATGCCGGGGAGGTTGGCGTAGCACAGCTTGGTCCGCGGCAGGAACGCGGCCTCGTGCGGGAACTGGTACATTATCGGGTGGGACGGTGGGAGGGGCGGCGCCGGCGCTGGCGCAAGCCGGCTACACGAAGCGTGCCCGCGGCGCAAGACGTTTCCCGCCACGGGCTTTCCCCGCCGCGCGGACGCGGACCGGTCCGGCAGAGCGCGGAATCCCGCGCAAAACACGGGAGCCGGAGGAGGCCGTCCGGGCCCCCTCCGGCTCCGCGAGCGGCTTCAGGCCGCGCCGTTCAGGTGCTGCTTGATCTTGCTCTCCAGGGCGGGCCGCGGCACGGCGCCGATCACCTGGTCCACCACCTGGCCGTCCTTGAAGAAGAGGACGGTGGGGATGGAGCGCACGCCGTACTGCGAGGCCGTGCGCTGGTTGCTGTCCACGTCGAGCTTGCCGACCGTGATCTTGCCGGCGTACTCGTCGGCGAGCTGCTCCACGATCGGCGCGATCATCCGGCAGGGGCCGCACCACACGGCCCAGAAGTCGATCATCGACAGCCCCGCGCCGCCGGTGACCTCCTTGAAGTTGTCGTCGGTGACGGTGATCACCTTGTCGCTGTCCGCCATCTCGTTCCTTCCTTGCTAGAAGAACGGTAGCCGGACCCGCGGCCGCGGGCTAGCTTCCTCCGGCCACCCTGGACTGTAGACTCTCCCAAACTGCCTTCCCGAGGAGACGGATGACCGAGCGGGCGCTGGACCACGTCGGCATCGCCGTGCACTCGCTGGACGAGTCGCTCCCCACCTTCGAATCTATCACGGGTGGGAAGGGGTACGGCCGCGAGCGCGTCGAGCAGCAGGGCGTCGAAGTCGTCTTCGTCGGCCGTGGCCCGGGCCGCCTGGAGCTGCTGGCCCCCACCCGCGACGACTCCGCCGTGGCGAAGTTCCTCGCGAAGCGCGGGGCGGGGATGCACCATCTGTGCTACCGCGTCGGCGACCTGCGCGCCGAGCTGGCCCGCTGGCGCGCCGCCGGCGCCCGGCTGATCGACGAGGAGCCCCGCCCCGGCGCCGCCGGCCACATGGTGGCCTTCCTCCACCCGAAGAGCACCGGCGGCGTCCTGATCGAGCTCCTCGAGCACCGGGACTGAAGTGCTGAGTCCTTAGTCCTTAGTCCTAAGTGCTTGGTAGGAGTGCAAAAGGCGGCCGTCCGCCACTAACGCACTAAGGACTAAGCACTTAGCACTGCCGTTACTGCGTCCGCGTGACCCGCTCCAGGTCGATCTGCTCCACGTACCAGCGGTCGCCGCCCTTGACCACCACGAAGGGGACGTCGCGCGCCTGGCCGCGCTGGGTGACCTGCACGGTGAGCTGCACCGCCTCGCCGATGCGGCCGGGGATCGGCTGCTCGCCGCGGATCACGAAGCGCTGGTTCTCGAGGATGCTGGCGATGGCGTACATGCGGCGCTGCACCTCGGGCTGCGGGTCCCGCTGGCTGATGGGCCCCTGGCTGGTGCCGAAGATGTTGCCCATCTGCACGTAGTTCTTCTCGGCCACCAGCCGCATGAAGCGCTCGACGGTGGCGGCGGGCGCCGCGCCGCCCGGCTGACCGGGCGCGCTGCCGCGGCCCTGGGCGGCCCCGGTGCAGGCCGCGGACAACAGCAATACGGGGACGAGCGAAAGGATTCGCCAGGAGCGCAACGGGACCTCCGGAGGATGTAGGTGGGAGAGCCGGCGGACCGCCGGTGCCCGAATCGTAAGCCCCGGCGGCGGTTGGGTCAAGCGGGAGAGTGCGAAGTGCGAG